>JACMMD010000027.1 GCA_014379235.1 Anaerolineae bacterium | reverse complement strand
GCCATCGTCAGCGATTTCATACAGCGTCGCGTACAAGTGGCCGAAAATATTGGCTTCGGCGCGGGATGTCACCAACGACGGTTCCATCGCGCTCACATCCACGCTCTGGCCGATGACCAGCGTCTCTTCATCGGGCGTCTGCGCGTTGACAAGCGCTGTACCCAGCGCCCCCATCAGCAAAATGACGATCACAGCAAAGGTACTCAAACGGGAGAATCTGCTCAACATCTTCATCGACAAATCCCTTCTATACACCACAATCCGGTTGAAAGCGCGTTAGAAATTTTTGCTTTATCTGGATGGTACGGCGCTCCTTTCTTACGATATACGGTGATAACTACCGGATTCTTGCGGCAATACGCTGGCGATTTCTACGGTGCGGCCCTCGCGGCTGGAAAGCGCGCAAGCCTGCACCATCGCCAGTGACATCAAATGGTCACGCCCGCTGCATTGCAGCGGCTTGCCATCGACTATCGCGTCTACAAAAGCGTCGAGTAACCCCTGCGTTTCGGTAATCCACTGCTCATGTGGGGGTAGTTCAATCGGAGTTAGGGCGGTGTCAGACTGATGGGCATAGAACAGGTCGCCAAATTGGTGACGCTGCGAAATCACGCCGTTCGTACAGTCGGTGCGCCATTCAAAGTTTGGCTCGGCCCAGCCGCTTTGCCACGTCCCCTGATAATTGACGATCATTCTGGTATCGGAGATACCGCCGTCAAAGGTGAACAACGCGGCCACGTTAGCATCGCTCTGGTACATGCTCCACGGCGGATTCCATGTTCGACACTGAACGCTCAACGGCTCTTGGCTGTAGACATAGCGCATCAGGTCGAAGTGATGAATCGACTGTTCCCACAGCATCGGCTGCTGCATCGTGAGCGGGTATTTGTTCAAGTCAGCGCGGTTGCCATCACGGTAGCGCTCGTAGGTAAAGCGCGCGAAATCCGGCTTGCCGACGGTTTCATCGGCCAGCAAACGCATCGTCTCGCGGGTGACGCCCAAGTAGCGAAAGTTCAGCCCGACCATCAACGGCACATTGGCCTTTTCCGCGATTTCGACAAGCTGCGCCGCTTCTTCAACCGTCAGCGCCAGCGGCTTTTCGATCAGCATCGGGATGTTACGCGCAACGGCGGCGCGCACTTGACTCTCGCGGCCAATCGGCGGGTTGGCGAGTATCAGCGCGTCAATATCCGGCAGCGCGGCAAGCGTTTCTTCGGCAGAGGCGAACGTTGGCCGCTGGCCGAATTGAGCGATTGCCCGTTCTAATGACGCCGGATTCGGGTCAGCATAGGCCACGATCTCGCAGCGCGGCGAACGCACCAGCACATCGGCCCAATGTCGCCCGCGCACACCTAATCCCGCGAGGGCTACCCGTAACACGCTCATTGAACGCGCTCCGCCTGTGCCTTAAATGCCGTTATGGTGTGTTTCAACCCTTCGACCAACGGTGTCCACTCGCTGAAACCGACATCGTGGTGCAAGCGTTCATTCAAGAGAGAGCCGCGCACGCTGGTTTCTAATGATGTAGCCTCGCGGTTTTCGATCTTCACATGCGGCAAACACTTCTGAATAGCATGAGCGATTTCCAGCGGTGTGTAGATTTGCTCGGACGCAACGTTGTACAGCGCATGGGTTAACTTGGGTGCTTTCAATAGAGTCAGCGCCGCCCGCCCCACATCCGGCGCGAACGTCCAATCGCGGGATTCAGCCGCTTCCGGCACGGACACAATACCTGTCGCTAACGCCTCGTGCAGCATCTTTCCAACCAAGCTGATGTTCGGGCGAGTCGGACGCGGCTGTTCCAGCGGGCCGTAGATATTGCTCAGGCGCATCACGGCGATGTCGCGGTCATAACTTTCACGCAGTGTTTCGGTCAGCGCTTCCATCGTTTGCTTGGCGACGGCATACAATCCAAGCGGCGCTGCGGGCGTTGTTTCGTCAATCAAGCGATTGAATGGCGGCTTGCGATAGATCGCGCTCGAACTGATGAACAACGAGCGCCGCACCTGATTATGTTCGCCCCATTCCATCATGGCCAGCATCGGTTCGATATTGGCGCAAAAGTTTTGTTCGGGAGTTTGTTGGTAATCCTGCGGCCCGGCTGTAATGGCCGCCGCGTGAATGAGCGCATCGACGTTCAGAGAGGGTAAATCTTCAACTGCGGACTCGATCAGTTCCACACCTTGCGTATTCCACTGCGATGCTAACGCGGGGTCAAAAGCCCGATCAGTGGCGATGACACGCTGGCCCGCGTCTAGCAGCACCGACACGATATTGCTGCCGACGAAGCCGCCGGCTCCGGTTACGAGGATAGGGCGTGGGTCGCGCTGAGAGTCGGTCACGGGCTGTCCTCGACGTACTCCCACTCATCAATGATGATGTCTCCGGCGGAAGCGACGTGTTCTTGAATCAAGCTCGTCGCTCGTTCGCTGTCTCGGGCGATCATCGCTTCGAGGATTGGCAGATGGTTATAGGCGATCTGCGTGATATTGTTATTTTGCTGGTTTCGCAGCGCCATCACCTGCCGCACACGCATCGACACCATGTTCCATATCGACAGCAGCAGCGAGTGATAGCTCAGTTCCATCAGCGTCGTGTGAAAAACTTGATCTTCGATGTTCAGCCGTTTGAGGTCGCCCTTTTCGGCGGCGTCGAGCATATTGGCATAGATCGACTTGAGATGCGCCATATCGTTGGCTTCATTGCGGGCGATGATGCGCTGAATGGCAAACGACTCCAACACGCCGCGCAAGCTGTACAGTTCTTCAATGTCGGTCTTCGTGAGGGCTTTGACGGTAGTGCCGCGATAGGGCACGGTTTCCAGCAGACCTTCAGCGCTCAGGACGCGCATAGCTTCGCGCAGAGGGGCGCGGCTGATTTGCAACTGCGAGGCCAGTTCGGTCTCGATCAACGGTTGGCCGGGACGAAACTCGCCGTCGAGTATTGATTCGCGCAGCACGTCTAAAACTTGCTCACGCAGCGATCTATTTTGAAGGCCGCTTAAACGCGGCGGATTAGATTGATCCATAATTTCTTGACAAGGTTTCTAAGGCTTCCTATAATCGCCTGTATTGTCAACTGTCGACAGTCGGCAGACGACTTCAACACGGATTGTAAGGAACTTCACGGCGGCTGTCAAATTTTCACAGACTCGCTGCGAAACGCTCATGTTTGCGGGAATCCGCCGGGGGCTAAAGCCACCCGGCTCAGGTAAAACCAAGCGCACTAAAGGCGCTCGAAAACACATTTTCTTGCTTGAACTTGCCCCTTTAGTGGGCATGGCACTTGAACAGCCAGAGGCTTAAGCCTCTGGCGATAGACAGCGATATGTTTGAGTGGATGCCTTTATTCATAAAGAAAGGCGCAGAACGATGCCTCTAGCCACCAATGCCGCGCAGCTAGTCGAAACCGCCGTCGCGGGTTTCATCAGCCAACCCTCGTTTCGTTATCCCGGCTACATCTCCGATAATGATGGCACGTCCCGCGTTTTACCGGGCATGTCCGGCGTGGTGTATAACGCCCGCGTGGGCGATGCGGCCTTCGGATGGGCCGGCGATCATGTCGAACCGGGAACGTCCATCGCCAACCCGGACAGCGCCGCCGATTTCGCCATGCACTATCTGACGTGCATGGGCAACCGCGCCGTCGTCATGAACGGACTGGCCAAAGGCGCGGAAGGCATCGTCACAGGCGAACATGCGCGCCTGCTGATCGACTTTTCCGACGACACTAATGAACTGCTGTGCGTGGGCGATATGATCCAAATCCGCGCTTATGGCCGCGGCCTCTCGCTCACCGATTACCCGCAGGTTATGCTCAAAAAATGCAGCCCCGCATTCATCGACGGTATCCCGCTGCAACGGATTGATGACCGCCGCCTGCGCGTTCCGGTCACGATGGAACTGCCGATACGCATCATGGGTTCGGGCGCGGAACTCAACCCCGATTTCGTCGATCAGGATTTGATGTCCGGTGATCGCGCCTTGATGGCCGAACTGGGCATCGACCAGATGAAACTCGGTGATCTCGTCGTCATCCCCAACGCCGACCATCGTTACGGGCGCGGTTATCGTGAAGGCGCGGCCACCATCGGGCTGTGCATTCACGGCGACTCGGTGATGACTGGCCACGGCCCCGGCATCCTCACACTGATGACCTGCGCCGAGCCGTGTATCGAGTGGGAAATCGACCCTAACGCCAATATCGCCAATTACCTCAACATGCGAGAACTCCAATGAGTGTACAAACCAACGCTGATAAGCTGGTTTCCGTCTCGGTGATGGGCAACATCGCCTCGCCGGGTTTTCCCGGTGTGCCCGCCACGCCCTATTCGCTGTCGGCGGATGGCGAAGCCTTCCTGCTGCCCACTTACGGCGGCATCGTCTATAACGTCTCGGTTGGCGACTCGGCTTACGGCTGGCTGGCCGATACCGTTCATCCCGGCGTGAGCATTTCCGTCAAAGACGATACGGGCAATCGCGGCTTGAACATTCTCGCCTGCGTCGGCAACGTCGCCGTCGTTATGTCCGGCAGCGCACAGGGGGCACGGGGAGTCGTCACGGGCAAATCGGGGCGCTTCTCGGAACACGTCATCATTCACTTCGACCTCGAAGCCCGCGAGAAAATGGCCATCGGTGACAAGATCATCGTGCGCTCGAAAGGCGTCGGCTTGCAGCTTCCCGCGCATCCCGACGTGCATCTAAAAAGCGCCGCGCCCGAACTGCTCGACGTGCTGGAAGTTTCCACACGCGACGATGGCAAACTCGGCGTTCCGGTTGTTGCCATTGTGCCACCGCATTTGCTCGGCGCTGGCGCGGGGCTGACCAGCGAAGGCGGTTCGCTGCACATCCAATCGACGGACAAACAAGCGTTGAAAGAAGCGAAGCTCGACGACTTGCGTTTGGGTGATGTCGTAGCGCTGGCAGATTACGACAGCAGTTGGAATCACGGCTACTTGCGCGGCGCGATAGGCATT
>JACMMD010000299.1 GCA_014379235.1 Anaerolineae bacterium | reverse complement strand
TTCCGATTAATTATATCCTCGCACACATCCAACCCGCACGCAAGCGGCCCAACGACGAGCGTTCAGTCGCAGCCCTGTTGAGGATAAACAAGATAAACCAGGAAAGGCTTGTACTTGCCACCAAGTCGTAAAATCGCCCAGACAGGGCTGTCGGTTGCAACGCGGTGTTGGACGGCACGCTTGGCCCTATCCTAAACTTATGCTGCCTGCCGAACGGAAGACTGTGCGAGTTGAACTAAACGCCGCAACGCATCATTGACCGCTTCCTCGGTTGGAAATGCCGCTGCAACATCAGGCGCGAGCCGGACAACATTCGAGCCTGCCGCCAAACGTTGGACGTATTTACCGCGCACACCGTTTTTTAGCACGGTCTCATCGTACTCATCACGCAAATTATCTTCCAATGGGTTGTTGTTATTGTGCTGCATACAGCCTCCGCTCCTTTGGTCGCAATGGACGAGCGCTAATGATACGAACGCGATCACCACGATCCGTATGCGCAACAAAGAGCAGTCGTCCTTGATTTGATTGCCCAATAATGATAAAACGGTCTTCTTCATCCGAATGATCAGGGTCGAGAAAGGTTACTGACAACGTGTCATAAAACACTGTGGATGCTTCCGGAAAAGAAACACCGTGCTTTTGGATGTTATGATCCGCTTTGTTGTCATCCCATTCAAAATTCATGAGATGAGTATAGCACAGACAAAGGCGTTGATATTTGGAGAAATGATGAAGAGGCGAAAGGATTTGCAGTCCAACGATTAGCGTTCACCTGCAGCCCGATAGTGAACGCCTGTGATATAGCAAAGAGCAGAGTTATTGATCTGGCAGTTGCCACAGCGGATAGCCGCAATGGGCGAAAAAAGCGCGAGCATCGGCAGCAGTGATGCTGGCGAGTGCTTGCGCAATTGCCGCTTCGAGTGCTTCACCTGTTCGCGCCTTCAAACGCCGAAGACAGGCTTTGACGTTCGAGAAGGCCAGTTCGATTGGCGAGAAGTCAGGTGAGTCGGGCGGCAGATAGCACAGGCGACACCCACGCTCGGCGAGGAGGTGTGCGATTCGTCCGCCGTGATGAGCCGACGCGTTATCAAGCACGACCACGTGACCTTCACGTAACGTTGGCCCAAGCACATGTTCTATGTAGACTTCAAATGTCGCACGATTCACACTTCCCGAAACCACGAGTGCTGGCCCGATGCCGTTTGTACTCAAGGCCGCAATAGTCGTGGTGTTGCGGGGGGTGGTACGTGGCACGGCTTCAACCACACGTTCACCACTCGGCGCACGCCCATAGCGGCGCGACAGGTCAAGATTGCTGCCAAACGCATCACGCACAACCACATCATCAGCATCGCGGCCGCTTTGTATGGCACCAAACAGCACCCGCTTGAAGCGGTCACGCTCCTGCGCCACTACACTCTTTTTTTTCGCGTCAACTTCAAGCGACGGATCGCACGCCCGAGTGTCCAACGCGAAAGCGGCTTGTCATGCAGGTCATTCCATTGGTCAGCATGTTCTTGCACGGTCGCATCTGGCGTTGCCGGGCATTGTCAACTTGATGGTCAAGGCAACAGTCTCAGCTCGATTGGGACACCAGGAACGAGCAGTTGGTGCGCTCCAGCTTGTCTTAGGCGGCCAGTTGCACCCCGGTTATTTCATTCCAAGTCGCCATTCGGCGGGCGCGTTCGGCACGGTACTCCTGCGCTTTGAACCGATGGCGCCGCGGGCAGAAGTGCTCGCGAATCGGTCCGAAGGCTGAAAGGAAGCGCTGGGCGTGACCGGCTGATGTGAAGCGGCGCATGATGCGCTCGCGTTGGCGTGGTGGCTGGTGCGAATGCTCTGCGCGGTTGTTCAGTCGCCGGTGCTGACGATGTTCCACAGAGGGCAGTAGCTCGCGTTTGGCCGCCCCATAGCTGCCGAGTTTGTCGGTGATCAGCACGCGTGGAACATACTGGCAGCCCTTCAGCAGCTTCCGGAAGAACTTCGGTGCAGCTCGTTTGTTCCGCCGGCTTTGGAGCAGGATATCCAGCACGTTTCCATGCTGATCGACTGCACGCCACAGAGAGTGCAGCTTGCCATTGATGGTGAGAAACACCGCATCACGATGCCATTTGTCCCCCGTCTTTGCCCGCCGACGACGCAACTGATTGGCATACTGCTGGCCAAATTTCTGACACCACTGGCGGATCGTCGCATAGGTCACAACGATCCCGCGCTCAGCCAAAAGCTCTTCCACATCACGATAGCTCAGCGAGAAGCGGAAGTATAACCAGACAGCATGGCTAATAATCTCAGTTGGAAAGCGATAACCAGCATAGGTGGGAGTGGGGCTCGGTGTGTTCATGCTGCCAATGATGCCACAAACGGTTGCCGACGGTCAAGTTGACAATACCCCCGCCA
>JACMMD010000298.1 GCA_014379235.1 Anaerolineae bacterium | reverse complement strand
GGTGTTTTCGTGGTCGCCGCTGGGCGGCCCGCGTCGTCTCAGTGATACCCCGTATCGCGCTGCCAACGCGGTATGGTCGCCGGACGGGCAGCGAATGGCCTTCACGTCCGAACGCGAGGATGGCCGCAGCGACATTTTTGTCATGCGAATTCCTGCTTCAACCCGAATGCCAGAGGCCGAACAGATTTCTGACGGCAATATACGCTACACATATCTTTCGCCACAATGGGCAGCGGATGGTCGTTCGATTTTCTATATTGCAACCGATACCCGCCTCATCGACAGCCTGCGCGTGTTCGATCTGCAAGCAGGCGAAGAACGTCCGCTGACGACCTTTAACGGCGTCGACTACTACGATGCGCTGTCCATCTCGCCGGATGGCGAACAAATAGCCTTTGCCTCACAGCGCGATGGGAATTGGGAAATTTACGTGATGGAGATCGACGGCAGCAACGTGCGCCGTTTGACGAGCAACCGCGCTGATGATCGTGATCCGGCATGGTCGCCGGATGGTACACAGATCGCTTTTGTGTCGGCACGAGACGGCTTTCTCGAAGTATATGTGACGGACACAGCGGGTTCAGCACTGCGCCAGCTAACCGACAGCAGCGAAAACAAGCGCAAACCTGTGTGGTCGCCAGATGGCAGCTACATCGTATTTAATGGCACGATAGATGGCGAAGCTGGCAATTTTCTGGTGAGTGTAACGGCAGGCACGGACAGCGAACCATTCCGCCTATCGGGAGACAGCACAGACGCGGTAAGCGACTGGCAGCTTACGCATCAGTAGGTATAGAGCATCGCCTTGTGAAACGAATAGGGCATGGCGAACGACGTTCACCATGCCCTGTTCATTCCCAACTTCGCTGGCTGACAGCTAAAAGCTAACCGCTTAATGAAATACGTTGCCGAACTCACTCTGCGAAGCGCTGTCGATTTCGTCGGTGGCCGCGCCAATACGAACACAGTCGTCATGGAAAATGAACTCGACCAGCTTGCCGTGTTCGTCCATGCCGTTCATCTGGAGTTCGCCGCTGCTGAGACGATAGACCGCAATCGGAACATTCCCGTACCACATGCGCTCGGTTTGGCCGAGCAGCGTATTCACTGCGGGAGTCGGCCCGATTTCATCCATGGTAACCGCTGAAATGAACAGCATTTCTTGGCCGGTGTCATCGCTGACGCGCAGGCCGCCCTCGTGATAATCCATCGTCGGGTTGCCGCTGGCATCTACGCAGTGAATCATCGCGCCGCCCATATGGTGAATCTGGTTCAGCCGTCCATCGCCATGAACGACGCCTTGATCGATAAGGCCATCGGGGACATTGGTGGGGTCGTCGGCCAGCGCAGGTACAACCGCGATCAACAGCAGCGCGAACATCATAATGACGAAAATAGGTCGCCGTGTCGCAATGCGTTTTACTGTAAACATAATCGCTTCCCTCATACTAAACGAGCTTTTCAACAGATGGCAATTCTAATCCTATTCGACATAAAAACAACCCGTGTTCAGAAGCTCTAAGCCGTCAAGCGTTCACGACGAATGATAATCCAAGCGCGTAGGAAATCAGTTTGCGTTAAGAGGCTGAGTTAGTGGAATCTGGTTCTGAATCCTCGGCGTTTTCGATGACACCATGAACGAAGATGCGTCCAGCGGGGTCACTGCCGCCATCAGGCGCGTCAGTGATGCGCGCCCAATGATAATTGTCAATCGGTTCGGTGATGTCGAACACCAATACCGCGTTGCCATCGTCATCAACGGTGAACGTGCCCGCGCTCATACTTTCCTCGCCCTCCACAAACCATAATTGATAAGTTTTGCCGGGTTCGGGTTCGGGCAAGTTTCGCACGTACAGCAAACCGCGATCACTGTCCGCGTTCCACATCAAGAACGCCGCGGCCTCGATGCCCGTACCTTCATCGGGGGTCATGCGCGACCAGTTCAGCGGCCTTGAGTTGTCCAGTACGAATGATTCTTGACTGGCGATAACAGCATCATTTTCCAGCCGCACCATGCGTTCGTTTAAGCCGTTGACCTGCGCCATCCAATAGCCGTTGGTCAGCAGCAGCGCGGCAACTGCGACAGCCGCCGCCAACCATGCGAACGGTAGGGGGCGACGTTGGCTGCGCTCGGCGGGCTGCGCTTGCGGCTCTTTGACGAGTGTCAGCGCAGGTACAAGCGCTTCAACAGGAGTTACAACGGGCTGCGGCTTTATGGTTTGCGGCGCGGGCGCGGAGTTGGTTTCAAGGCGAATGGCCGCAAATAGGCGCGCCTCGAACTGCGCCGATGGCTCAACCTGCGGCACACTCTCGCGCATATCGTCTTGAATGCGCCGGAAATCTTCCAACTCCGCCAGCGCTTCGGGGCAAGCG
>JACMMD010000026.1 GCA_014379235.1 Anaerolineae bacterium | reverse complement strand
GCTGATAAACACGGTTCGGCAGCCCGCCGCCTGTCCCGCCGCGATGTCACTCCAACGATCTCCGACTATGAAACTGGCCGCGAGATCGATGTTCCACTGCTGCGCGGCTTGCAAGATGAGGCCCGGCTTGGGCTTGCGACAGTCGCAGTTATCGGCGCTGTCGTGGTAGCAGGTCATGACCGCCTGAATGGGCAGTGCATCGGTAACGCGCTGGTTGATGGCTTCGACTTCGGCACGGGTTTGCGTTCCGCGCGCCACGTCCGGCTGATTGGTAACCACGATCAGCATGAAGCCCGCTTTTCGCAGCGACGAACACGCCTCGACCACGCCGGAAAGCAGCACAAAATCCGCCGCGCTGTCGGGCGGATACGGTACACCATCGCGCACGGTGATGGCGTTCAGCACGCCGTCACGGTCTAGGAAGACAGCATTTAGCACTTAGCATTTAGCTTTCAGCCATCAGCATTTCAGCTACTCAGCTACTCAGCCTTTTGTTTTGGCTAACAGCTAATCGCTAATGGCTACTTGAGCGATTCCCACTTGGTCGCGGACTGCTTGAGCGCCGGATGCGATACCAGCAGATGCCACACCACCGCCTGAAACGCTTCGGTGTGCGGCGTGATATGGTCAGCGTTGACCGTCGGCACAATCACGCAGGCATCCGCGACCTGTGCCGTATAGCCGCCATCTCGCCCGACGATGCCGATCACCCCCGCGCCGATCTCTTTGGCATAGCGCAGCGCGGCCACGAGGTTCGGGCTGACGTTCTTGGCTTCATCGCCGCCGCCAACCGAGAAAATCAGCAGCATATCGCGGCGGGCGAGTCGGCTGACTTTGAGCCAACTGGCGAACACCGTTGCCCAACCTTCGTCGTTGGTGCGCGCCGTGAGTTCGGAGACGTTATCCGTCGGCGCATAAGCCTCGATTCCGGTCAGCTTGCGAAAGTCATTGACCGCGTGGCCCGCATGTCCCGCGCCGCCGCCCACGCCGAGGATGAACAGCCGCCCGCCGTTGGCCCGCATATCAGCCAGCAGCACCACCATGCGCTCAATTGAATCACCATCTATCCCATCGAGGACTTGGCGCGCTTCGTTCAGAAATTGGGTCGTGAAGGTCATAATTGGTTTCCCACCCCTTCCCCCGCCCCTTGTCTTCCCAGCCGCAAGCAGGGAAGGGGTGTTCAAGTCCCCCTCCGCTTGCGGGGAGGGATTTAGGGAGGGGTTATCTTTTCTCCGCTAAATATCGCCGTGTTTCTTCCAAGCCTGCGAACGAGCCGATCTCGTAAAAGCGCGTCGTGACTTCGTAAGCGGCCAGTTGGCCGCGCCGCAGCAAATCGCCATACAGCGCCGCGAGATCGAATGGCTCGTCATCGCTCACCGTGTCGAAGGCTTCGCGTCGGAACATGCCCAGTCCGTAGTCGATGTGGCGCATTCGTTCGCTGCGCCGGCGCTTATCATAAGCGAGGATATTCACGCCGTCGAACTCAACATTGCTGCTGTCCCACTCGCCCTCGTTGCGAAACACCGTCATTAAGCCGGGTTTGCCGCTGGCCGCGAACGCCGCCGCGATTGCCGTGTAATCACAGTCGAGATACGAGTCGCCGTAGAGCGTGAAAAACGTCCCATCGGCGCCCAGTTTGGGCAGCGCCCGCTTGAGCGCGCCCGCCGTGCCCAGCAGTTTATCGCCATCAAACGAATATTCTACCGTTAAGCCGAACGCTGCGCCCGTGCCGATAGCGGCCTCAATCTGCTCACCGAGATAGCCCGCGCAGACGACCACACGCTCAATGCCGTTTCGTTGCAGCAGGCGTAATTGGTGCGCGATGAAAGGTTCGCCGTTCACGTCCAGCAGTGATTTGGGCATCGTCTCGGTAACGGGTCGCAGGCGCGTGGCCAG
>JACMMD010000297.1 GCA_014379235.1 Anaerolineae bacterium | reverse complement strand
TAGTCGTCGGCGTTGTAGGTATCAGGGGTGGTCGTGGCAAAGTTCAGCGTGCCGATGACACCGCCTTCACTTTGCAGCGGGATAATCATCAACGACGAATAGGGCGCGAGAATGCCCTTATCTGGCATCCCTGCGCCAGCAGCGTTGGAATTCAGTCCATCCGTATGGATGAGCTGTCGCTGCCCCGTTCGCAGCGCACACTGTATCGGATCATTGTCATCGAGTGAGATTGTCGTATCGAGCGCCGGCCCGAACAGCGTGACTAAACCCCACGGTTCGCCAATCTTGCGAATGTAAACGCTGCAATGCTCAAAGTTGAGCAGCCAGCGAGCATCATTAGCGACGACTTGCAAAATCTCGTCGAGGCTCAAGGAGTTGTTGATGGCGGTAGCAATCTCGTTCACGACAGCGATGCGACTAGATAACAACTGTGCATCGGTCTGAATCTGGTATGCTGTCGCCAAAAGCTGGTTACGATCTTGATCCTCAAATCTCACGGCGGCCCCATACATTTGTAGCTGGGCACGTCGATAAATATCGCAATCGTGACCAGCTAAAGCGCTTATAGTGTGGGTGAAGTGAATTCGCTGTGTTCGTCATCGGTGCCGCAGAAAGAACAAAACACCGCGAATCGTCTTCGCTCCAATTCTCATTTTAGTGGATGATGAGGCCGCGTAAGGTAAAGGTTTTCTTAGATTTGCGTAGAATTTCAGGCGTTACCCGTTTCGCCGCTCTTTTCGTCGTGATGGAGACCTTGCGCCAGCAGATCCGCGATATGGATGGTGCGCTGCGGGTTGCCCTTGCGGCTGAGGCCGCCGTTGATCTGCGTCATGCAGCTGCAATCGCCCGTGAGGAACACGTCCGCGTCGGAAGATTCAATGCCGGAGATTTTATCGTCGAGCATCGCGCCGCTAATCTGCGGCATCTTCACCGAGAATAAGCCGCCGAAACCGCAGCACTGATGCGCGTTGGGCAGTTCGGAAACGGTCACGCCGTCGATACCTGCCGCCAAATCCCGCGCTTGCGACTTGAGGTTGAGTAGGCGCAGCCCGTGACAGGCATCGTGGAAGGCCACTTTGGTCGGTGGCAGCGCCGCGCCGATGTCCGAGATGCCTAGGCCATCGACCAGATACTCGGTGAATTCCCATGTGATGCTGGCCGCCCAATTGGCGCGTTCGCTCCATTCGGGGTCATCTTTGAACAGTTCGGGGTAATAATGCGCCACCATCGACGCGCAGCTTCCCGACGGCGCGACGATCACATCTGCGTCCTCGAAAGCGCGTAAGAACTGCTTGGCGACCTTGCGGGCGTCGTCCTGAAAACCGGAGTTATAGGCGGGCTGGCCGCAGCAGGTTTGCGACTGCGGGAAGCGCACTTCGACGCCGAGATGCTCCAAAATCTCGACCACCGACACGCCCGTTTGCGGGTAGATCATGTCGATGATACAGGTCACAAACAGCGATACCGGCTTATAGCGCGGTGAGGGGCGCGAATAATTCATGAGAGTTATAGTCCTAATAGTCGCCACAGGCTAAAGCCATGTGGCTAAAGGAAAATCAAGCGCACTAAAGGCGCTCTAATTCAGCCCCTTTAGTGGGCTTGGCATTTCGGTAGCCAGATGCTTTAGCGTCTGGTACGAAAACGAGCGCGCTGCAATCTATTATAACAATCACTATTGGACTGAACGAGACATTGTAGGGCCAAGCCGAAATCGTTACCATTACTGTAGGTTCACCGTGACGAGAGGCGCTCCCCATATGGCGATGCAAACCGAAACGATAGACATTACCTCACCTTCTGGTGTCACCATCTCCCACACCTTAACGCGCCCACAGCCAGACTCGACGCGCCTAATGATTATGCTGCCGGGACGCGCTTACACCTGCGACTTTCCGGTGCTGTATTATGTGCGTAACATCGGGCATGAGCTTGGGTTCGACGTGCTCAGTCTACGCTACAACCCGGAGTACATGGCGAACGGCGCGGATGTTAATGACGATCCGCAGGCCATCGTTGGAGACATACTTGAGGCACTGCAAGAGGTGCATGTGGGGCGTTACAAACAGGTGTGTATTGTCGCCAAATCGTTTGGCACACTGTTGTGGACTTCCCTCATGAGCGCGATACTCCAGAAGGAGGTAGGGTTGATCTTGTTGACACCGATGCCACCGGGTCTGCAAATGTTTGAGTCCATGACGGCCCTCGCCATCATTGGCACACAAGACCCGGTCTATTCACCGGAACTGGAACCCAGCGCTGCCAAAGTCGGCATCAAAATGCAGGTGCTGGAAATGCTCGATCACGGTTTGGAAGTGCCCGGTGATTGGAAATCGTCAGTCGCTGCGTTGGAAATCGTCGCCCGCACCTGTGAAGGCTTCCTGCAAACAACGTTCGGCTCATAAATATTGTTCGTTGTAGGGGCAAGGCGCGCCTTGCCCCTACATTAATCTAAAGGACGACCCATGTCTGAAACTCCTACGCTGCCGCACGAACTCCATTCCCGTGAAGCTACAACCGATGACGCAGCGGCCATCGTGCGAATCTACAATCAAGGCATTCAAGATCGTATCGCCACCTTTGAAACCAAGATGCGCGATACGCAGGACGTGAAAGCGTGGTTCGACGGCACGCATCCCATCGTCGTCGTCGTGGACGAGTCAGGCGCGGTGTACGGTTTTGCCGCGACATCGACCTACAGCACCCGTGAGTGTTACGCCGGTATCGCAGAATTCTCAGTCTATGTAGAGCGCGAGATGCGCGGGCACGGCGCGGGCCGCCTTGCGATGGAAGGGCTGCTTAAAGCGGCATCAGCGGCGGGATTTTTGAAACTGCTGTCGCGGGTGTTCCCTGAAAACGTCGCCAACCTGTCACTACTCAAGTCGCTGGGCTTCCGCGAGGTTGGCACGTATCAAAAACACGCGCAGCTTGATGGCGTGTGGCGCGACGTGGTGATCGTCGAACGCTTGATTGGCGCACTCGCGGAAACAGAGAGCGATGCGGAACAACCGACACAGCGCACATGAGTTACCCGCTCTATGAATTCGGCGGGGAAGGGCCGCCGCTGCACATGGCGCTGGCCAACGGTTTCCCACCGCAGACCTATGCGCCGCTGCTGCAACCGATGACGGCGCACTATCGCGTAGTGTCGCTGCTGCCGCGACCCTTATGGCCTAACCCTCGGCCAGAAAGCGCGAGTTCATGGCGCGTGTTTGCCGATGACCTTGTGAACGGGCTTCGCCAGCACAACCTCAGTGATGTGGTCGGACTCGGTCATTCGCTTGGCGCGGTGACATCGATGCTGGCTGTGCTGCAAGCGCCGGAGCGTTTTCGCGCGCTGATTCTGCTTGACCCCGTGTTTTTCGCCCCTTTTCGGCTGCGGTTGGTGTGGTTGTTTCGCACGTTTGGCTTGCGCGAACATTTGCCACTGGTGCAAGGGGCGCGTAAACGCCGCCGCGATTTTGCAAGCGTCGATGATGCGTTCGTCTACTTTCGCGGCAAGCCGTTGTTCGCAGATTGGCCGGACGATACGCTGCGATTGTACGCGCAGTGGAATCTAAAAGAAGCCAACGGCGGTTTAACGCTGGCATGGTCGCCGGAGTGGGAAGCGCACATTTACCGCACGATCTTTACCGATACGTGGGACGAACTCCCCAAACTTCGGGGGAAACTGCCCGTGCTGCTGATTCGCGCTGAGAACAGCCGCCCACTTACGTTAGACGCAGTGGCGCGAACGCGGCGCATGTTGCCTGATATGACCTATGGGGAAATCGCCGGACACGGTCATCTGTTCCCGCAGACCGCGCCCGACGAAACCCGCCGCATTATCAACGAATGGCTGGCGCGTCTTTAGCCCGCCGCGAAAGTTCGGTTAGGTCGTTCCCACCAGCAGCTTGACGATTGCCGTCGCCACCAGCCCGAAAACATAGGACATCGCGTAGTAGACGAACAACGGCTCTCGCCCGCGCCGCCACAGCAGCAGTACCGACATCACGGCCAGCAGCACGATCACGACCAAATCCAGCCCGATCACCTCGAAAGCGAGATTGGCGAAAATGCCCGCGCCGATGAACAGCCCGTTGACAATCAGCAGGGCGATGTCTCGCTGCGAGAGCAGCGCCCCATGTGGGAAAACCGCTTGCAGCAGCAGCAGCGCACCGTTGACCATGACGAAGCCCGTGAAGAACAGCCAGTGTGAGAACTCGTCGTCGTTGAATATCACGATGCGGCACAGGTCGCTGTCCATGTCAGCGAAGCCCGTTGCGGAACCATCGGCGGCATCCTCAACGATACAGAAGCGCGAGTGTAGATAGTTAGTGACTTCGTGATCGCCATAACTCGCGCCAAGCACGTACACACCGACAATAAACATGAGGTTCAGCGCTATGTGTGCGCGCTGGTTGACCTGTGCGCTAGGCTGCTCGATGACCTTCTTGAGCAGGTAGAACGCCACCAGACTCATGATCGGCAGCACGAGCATGTTGAGCAGATCGACCCAGCGCAAGAACTCATTGGCGGTTACATAAGTTAGCGTGAGTGAACTCAGACGGTTGATGCTCACCAGAATGACAACCAACGACTGCACTGCCAGCAGCCAGTGAATGTTTCGCAGACGGCGTACAGCGACGGATTCCATGACGTATCCTTTGAACTAAGAAAGGCACTCTCACGCAACGCATTGGTAGCCACAGGCTCAGTTTGCGGGTATAGGCGAGATGACATAGCCGCAGCAAACGCCTATAATATAAAAACCCATACACTATACTTTGCGAGAACGCATCATGACCGACTTAACTTTCGCTCTCATCGGTGCAGCGTTCGGCGGTCTTATCACCTATCTTTTGGCCATCCAGAAAGCTCGTCTTGAACTCGATGAGGCAACCCGCGCGGATCGTGCGAAAGCCTACAAAGATCTCTGGAAACTCACCGGACTGCTGCCTCTCTATCCCCCCGCGCCGAATGTAGTCTATCAAGACCTCGTTAGCCTCAGCGAAAGCCTTCGCAAATGGTATTTTGAGACCGGAGGCATGTATCTTTCGCAGCCGACCCGTGATGTCTATTTTGATGTGCAGAAATATATCGCTACGCTCTCCAAAAAAGAGGGAAGCCTGAGTCCCTACGACAATAAGGGCGCATATGACAAGCAAAGCGATTATGAAAAAATGCGCGCGCGCCTGAGCGCATTAAGAACGCAGCTTACCAGCGATATTGGTTCGCGCCGTCCTCCGAGCTTTACACTACCAACTGAATAGTTGTTCGTTATGTTCGCGCCGCTTTATGAGAATCAATTACTCTAACGTATCACGCTGGCGTAGTGGATGTATCACGCTCCAATAAACCGCCATGCCTAGCATGATAACCGCAATCGCCGCCCAAACGAACGCCCACACCGCTCCCGGCAAGATCGGTGTAATCAGGTTGGAGAAGGCCGCCGCGTCGTTGCGAACACTGCCCAACGAAGCCGAATCGTTGCTCACGAGGTACAGCAGATCAAGCACCGCGTTCAGCCCGGCCAACATGGCCAGCACGTCCAGCACGATCATATTCACGTCGCGCCGCACCTTCCAACCCAAGCCGATCAGCAGCAGCCCGAAGATCACACCGACAATAAATGCTGTTGTATTGATACTGGCGAACAGCAGCGTAATCAACGTCGCCAGCACCAGCCCGCCGCCGACTAGCATCGAAATCGCCCGCGTGAAGGGCACCGTATTCACGATATAGAACAGCGCCGCCCCGAAGAACGCCGCGCCCAGATAGCCCGCCGGAAGAATCAGCAGGAAGTTACCCGTCGTGCGCGCAAAGCCAGAGCCATCCGCATTGACCACGAACGCCGATACGTGCCCGCCCGTCAGCAGCGCGACGAGACTATGCCCGCCCTCATGCACGAACGTCACAAACAGCCGAATCGGGTACAGTAGGAAACCCAACTGCGGCACATTCCACAGCACGAACACTGCGATCAACGCTACAAATGCTAGTAACAGCGCTTGGCGGCGAAAGGTATTAAATTTAGAACGAAAATTCTGCAACCGAACGTTCATCGTCTCATCCATATCGAGTACAATAACAGCATGTAGGGGCGCCCC
>JACMMD010000296.1 GCA_014379235.1 Anaerolineae bacterium | reverse complement strand
CTGCGATTCCCTACCGCACAGCCTACGAGCCTTCAACACCAACCGTAACGTGTTTTATAATGGGACATTGCCGATTGGAATGTAACGAGGGATGTGTGTTGTTCATACGGAAACGGCCTACAGGGCTGCGCGTCAAGCAGCTTCGCAACGCCCTGCTGATGCTTGGCATCTTATTCTCCGCGTGCAGCCTGACACCCGCGCCGCCAGACCCGATTTATCAGATCGTCACTAACACGCCGCAGCCGCAGCTTGCGCCGGATACGCCCGTTCCGATGCTGCCACAAGCTACCATTGCGCCTGACTCAGCCGCACCCCTGCCGACGGAAATCGTCACGCCCGGCCCCACGCTGGCGACAGTTCCCGGCGCAATTGGCCCGTATATCTTTGCGGATGATGTAGACCCGCTCACGGGCGAAACTGTCGCTGACCCCGCCGCACTCAACCGCCGTCCGATGGTGGTCAAAATCTCCAACGCGCCGCCGATTGTGCGCCCACAGTCGGGCCTCAATGCTGCTGATCTGGTGTTCGAGCATTATGCCGAAGGCGGCCTCACGCGCTTCTCGGCGGTGTTTTACAGTCAAGCGCCGGAGCGCGTCGGCTCGATTCGCAGCGCCCGTTTAATCGACTACGAGCTAGTACCGATGTACCAAGCGCTGTTGGCGTTCTCCGGCGCAAGCAGCGGTGTCGAGGAATATATCTATGGGTCGGAGTTCGCGGAGCGCGCTTACAAAGGCGTGTTATACGGACTGCCGTATTACTGGCGTGATGAGGAGATTGAAGTTCCGCACAATTTGTTCACCAGCACCGCTGCCCTGTGGGATTTAGCGACAGAAGAAGGGCTGAATGATCGCCCTAACTTGAGCGGCATGGCCTTCCTGCAAGAGCCGCCGCCCGATAGCGACGGCGAAACCAGTGCCATCGACATTCGCTATATCGCCACATCGGTGCGTTGGGAGTACGATGCCGAACAGGGTGTCTACCGCCGTTTCAGCGATGGCGAACCGCACTACGACGCCAACACCGATACGCAGGTCACGGCGGATAACGTGGTGATTATCTTCGCAGAACACCGCTTCACCGATATTGTCGAAAGCCAATTCGGCGACAGTATGAGTTACAGCATCGAGATCAAGCTGTGGTTCGAGGGCGATGCTGTGCTGTTCCGCGATGGTCAGCGTTACGAGGGTCGTTGGGTGCGCCCCACCCGTGAGTCGATGTTGAGCCTGCGTACCCGCGACGGTGAACTCATGTACCTGCGGCCCGGCAATACAGGGTTTCAGGTCGTGCGCCCGCCGAGTCAGCAAGACCCCGCCGAAGAAGGCGTGACGGTCAGCTAAGATGAAATTTGTAGGGGCGCTTCGCGAAGCGCCCCTACTGGCATCCCACATTATCCCCGCCTATAATTACTCGCATCGCACATTTGTAGATTACAGTCGAACATTATGGTCTTTCGGTCATTGGAACAGGGCATTGCCGCGATTCAGGCGGGCAACGCGGGCGAAGGTGCGCGGCTGATTCGCATCTCGCTCAAGAAAGAAGAACTACCGGCCAACATCCGCGCCGTCGCGTATCTATGGCTGGCCGAGACCAACACCGATTTCGAGCATAAGCGAACCTGCTTCAACGACGCGCTTAAAGCCGACCCGACGAACCCCGACGTTCAGCAGCGGCTTGCGGCCCTATTGGCCGCGCAGCTTCCGCCGCCGCCGATGTCACCAATCGCGCCGCCACCACCGCCGATGTCCATTCCCGAAGCGCCGCCGATGAGTTCGACACGCGGCGCGCCACGTCCGACAGTGGTCAATACCAATATGGCCGTCGGCATCTTGGGCGGGCCGAACGGACTTGGCACGGCCTTCTTCGTCGCCCCGAATGGACTGCTGGCCACGTCGCGTTATGTCGTCGGCGGCCTCGAATCGCTCACCGTAGAGACACAACCGGGACAGCGTATACCGGGCCGCGTCGTGCGCTCGTTCCCCGATATGGACTTGGCGCTCGTTCAAATCGACCTCATCCGCGAGAACACCGTGCCCCAGTTCGGCGTCTACCAGATCGCGGAGAACGCGCCGCTGACCGCGCTTGTTTACGGCGGCGCTCCGTTGGCGGGCCGTCGCCGCACAACCCGTCGGCTGATGGAAGAACACTGGTTTCCGACGAGCTTTGTTGACCTCGCCGACGCAGGTGGCAACCCCATCGTCGATGACAACCAGCACATTCTCGGCATGTTGACTAAGAACGCCAGCCGCACGTCGGAGTATGTGTATGGGCTGCACATCGGCATGATTCGCAAGTGTGTCGAGTCATATTTGTGGGAACTGCGCGGTGGCCCCAACCGCGCTTACTGTCCGTGCTGTGGGTCGCTCAGTCAAGCGGGCGCGATGGGCTTCTTCTACTGCGAAGTCTGCGGCGCGACCCTGCCACAATCAACCAGCATCGCCCGCCGCCCGATAGCGCAAGCCGAAGCCTTTTACGATCCCGGTCAGGTACGCTGCCCGCATCCCGATTGCAGTTCACGGGCTGGTTTCCATAACGGCGTATGCCTGCGTTGTGGTCGCCCGCCGGAGTTTCAACAGCGTTGATTTCGTAGGGCGACACATAAGCGAAGCCGTCGCCCTATTTGCAGCAATTGGAGAGCAGCTATGTTCAGCAACTTGCGCGGGCGCGGCAGCAAACCCGCCGCCACCATCCAGAACCACGCCATCACGGTTGAAGCCATCCTCGAAGCGCTTGGCGAGGACGTGGCTAAAGCGCGGGCCAACGCCGAAGCGGGCTATGCATGGGCTTTCCGGCGCGGCTCTGCGACCATCGAAATTTACGTCTCCGAGCAAGATGATGTGGGCTATCTGCAAGTGCTGTCGCCCATATTTCACCTGCCAACCAGCGGACTGCTGCCCCTCTACCGCCGCTTGTTGGAACTTAATCTGCAACTGACTAACGCTTCGTTAGGCCTGTATCTGGATATTGTGTACGTGTTCTACGAGCGCCAGCTTTTAGGACTGGACGATGTGGAAGCGAATCAGATCATTGACCAGATCGCGCGCTATGCCGATGAACTGGATGATCGTCTCGTCAAAGAGTTTGGCGGGCGGCTTTACGGGAATGTTTGAGGGAAAAATCTAACCCCTCCCTAAATCCCTCCCCGCAAGCGGAGAGGGACTTTCAAGCCCTTCCCTGCTTGCGGGGAAGGTGGCGCGTCAGCGCCGGAAGGGGTTCAGCTTATTGCTAACGCTTCGGCTTTTTATCGTCATCGGACGGCGATTCATCGTCGCCAGTTTCAAGGTTCGGACGGTGCGAGTCACGGATTTGCTGCGTTTCGGTGATGATGCTCGACAGGATGTCGTCCTCATCGTCAACAGCCTCATCCCCACTGTTTGACTGCGTTCGTAAATCACTACGAAGCTGTTCCGTGCCTGTGATGATGCTCGATAAGATGTCGTCCTCGTCGATAGCGCCAGCGTCCGTCAACACCGCCATCTCACGGACGGATTGATCGTTGGTTTCGCGCTCCGCCGATGTCATCTCCGTCGTATCATCGTCGTAGAGAATTTCGTTCTCGAAGTAGCGTTCGGTCTCCATGTGGTAAACACGGTCATCGCTCAACGGAACGCGGGTACCGGGTCTACTGCCCGTACCGAGTATTTCGTTACTATCGTACTGCGCCGTTTCGCTCCCATACTTTTCAGGCGATTTCACCGCCACAGTCGGAGGCGGCGTAACCACTGTCGGCCTTGCGCCGGGAGCCTGAGGCCGCAGTTCTCGTGTTTCTTTGACGATGCTCGCCAACACGTCGTCTTCCTCGTCTTGCAACATCAAATCGGCTGCCGTGAGATGCGGCACCGTGTTTCTTGCCCCACCAAGCGGCGGGATTTCTGCCGTCAGACGTTTCTCACGTCGGAGCTGTGCTTCCTCGAATTCACCTGTGACCTGTGCTCGCCCCTGATCGCCGCGTGTGAACGTCCGGCGTGTCAGCGCGATCACTTGGCGTAAATCGTGATACAAAGCCTGCGCGTGTCCGCCGAGTGCAAGCAGAATAGCAAACGGCAGCGCGACGGTGAAGATATGCTCAGGGAAAGTGATGCTGTCGTAGTAGATCAGCGCGTCCGAGAAGTAATTGAGGAAATTAAAGTTTTCCGGGAAGTCATAGAACATATAGCTGCGATAGGTGATGTAAATCGGGATGTAGATCGCCACCGTCGTCACCAATACCGCCAACCAACCGCGCAGCTTGAGCATCGCCGTCAGTAGGAAGCCAAGCGCCAACCCGAACCCGCCGAAGAAGATCGTTGACTGTCCCGGATTGGCATTGTTGAGGAAGAACCAGTGGTACGACCACCACGTAAATGTCCCCCACAATGCACCTACCACGCCGCCAAGTATCAGGCGCGCATAATTCGACCAGAAACCGCGCAGTCGTGATGGGAACTGCCCCGCGACCAGCACCAGCACGGCGACCAACAAGCCAAATAGCAGCCCCATCGTGATGGCGTTGGCCCAACGCTGCTGATTGAAAATCGCCTCGCTGCGGAAAATGGTAAACACGTTCATGCCCATGCCGAGCCAACCGCCGATGAGCGCAAACATAAAGCGCCACACGGACTGCATCGGGTCATCGGCTATGCGCCGCCACGTATTGGCCAACCACGCATAGGTTCGCGCCTGCGGGCTGACAATCGAAGGCAGCGACGGCGCTTCATCGCGCACCAGCGCCAGCGCTCGCAGCGCGCCGCGTGTGCCTTTACGCTGTTCTTCCGCGATCTGCTTGACCGCTTCCAATGACCGGATGCGCCCAATCGTTCGCGCCGCTTGTTCGGCAACTTTGGGCGCACCGAACTCCAGCGCGATGTCGGCCAACAAACCGTCGATTTGGGGCGAATAAACGACTGTGCGCCAGTCCGACGGTTCACGCCGCTGAATCACCAAACGCGTCATAGTAGTCAGCAAATGCCCTTCAACCGCTTCTTTGACGGTGTATTCATCGCGCACTTCCATCAACTGCGCCCGTGTGCCAAGCACCTGAATAGCCGCGATTTGCGCCGCCTCGTTGGTTTCGACTTGCAGCGCCTGTGCGACTAGCTTCGGAATCTGCGGCGGGTCGCTGTCCGGCAGCGCTTCAAGGCGATACAGAGCGCGCATTCTCGCGGGAGCGTTCTCGCTCCTCACGGCGTGCAGCGCCACCCATCGGCGGTCATCGGCGGCCAACTGCGACCACCAGAACTCGATATCGGTGTCATATTCGAGCGCACCACGCATGAGCATTTGTTTGCCAGCATCGTCCAATTCGAGTTCGTAACCTTCGGCATCTTTGTAGTAATCGTTGACCAGCATGAAATGGGTCACGCCGAGCAGAAAGCGCCCCTGACCCCGCGCCCACGCATTACGAGCGCGGTTGTAAATATCCTCAGCTTCCAGCAGCGCCATATCCTGCGGGCCGCTCATCGACTCAGTGATGAGCCGTCCCACATCTAACATGCCGATTTCATCATCGAAACCGGGACGGCGCTCCGAGAACGACTGAGTGCGCCCTTCTGTCAGCGCATTTTGTAATTCTGTCACCAACTCCATCAGCGTGGATGGACGATCACTGGCCTCGATGGCCGTGCCGCGCCGCAAAATAGCCGTCACGATGGGCGGCAAATTGGGTTCGATCTCGGTGATGTCCGGCAGCGAATCGCCCATCTGCAACTGACGCAGCGCCAACGGCGTGGTCGCGTCGAAGGGCAGCTTACCCGTCAGCATATGAAAGATCATGATGGCAAAGCTGTAAATATCGGCGCGATGATCCAGCACATCCGACGTGAGTTGTTCGGGGGCCATGTACAACAGCGTACCCGAACCGGGATTCAAAACGCGCCCTTCCGGCCCCATCACCGCCGCGAGGCCGAAGTCTGCCAAATACGGCGCGCGGTGGCTGTCGAGCAGGATGTTTGGCGGCTTAAGGTCGAGATGCACGACCTTGTTGGTGTGAGCATAATCCAGCGCTTCGGCAACGGCTTGCGCCATCCGCAGCATCTCATCGATGCTCATCGGCCCGTCTTCCAGCCAGTCCTCTAATGAGCCGCCGGAGACATAGCGCATAACGATGTACAACTGCTCGTCAAATTCACCGAAGTCGTAAATGGGCAGAATATGGGGATGTTCAAGCTGCGCGATGGTTTTGGCTTCACGCTCGAACAGCCGTATCGGGTCAACATCTTCCGATAGTCCGCGTGCGATGGTCTTGATGGCCACCGTGCGGCTTAGGCGTTTATCTCGCGCCGACCACACGTCGGCCATACCGCCGCGTCCGATATGCTCGATGACTGTATATTGGTTAATTACTGCGCCGACATCCATAGACCGTATTCTTTCGCTTGCCCGACACAATACCGGGCTGATGTTCAGGCTTCAATTGCTTACATTGTAGCTCAAAACGGCAGAAATAAGTTACGTTGAAGCAGCAGCCTAATGTACTGGGCGCTACTTAATCTCTCGTGAGAGACTCTGGTCTTAGGTGGCAAGCGCCCTTACACTATGATAGGGGCGTTCGTGGCTGTAGATCGCCCTCAAAATTAGCCGTTCACTCTCTAGCCGCAGAATTCATTCTCCGGTTGAAAGACCCGATGCCCATGCTTAAAACATTTGCCCGCTATGCAACCTTGACCTTTCTCGCCGGGATCGCGCTGCTGCCCGCTCAAGCGCAGAGCGGCCCCGCGCCCGAACCCTTCGCCCGTGACCCGCAGGCATTGGCCGCGAGGCTGCTTGGCTACAACGAGCCGTTCGCTATCCCTGACCTTAACCCGACTTACGTCATTGGCGATACGCTCGAATTTTGGGTGGCTAAAGAAGACAGCCCTACACCAACCCTCGTCAGCGCTCGACTGGCCGCCGCCACTGCCAACATTTATCTGTGGGTTGAGGACGGCATCGACTTCGACGCTCAGGCGATGGCGACAATGGCGCAGCAGATGAGCCAGCTTGTCACCTTTTTGCAACTGCGTGAAACCTACGGGGACACAACTATTCTTCCCGGTGTCGGGCCAGTACGTAACTTCGACGCGGTGCTGCCCATGCCCGATGTGGATAACGACCCGCATCTCTACATCCTCTACAGCGCAGGGCTTTCCGAAAACCGCGAGTCGAACTACAACCCCAACGACAGCCTACCCATCGAATGGGCCCCCGGCGGCTACAGCAATCAGCGCGAATTGATTACGATCAATACGCTGGCCAATCCCAACAGCGCACCTTCGGATGACATTTACTTGAACGTGTTGGCCCGCGCCATTCATGACCTGCTGATTAGCAGCTACAGCCCTGATGAAGCCGTGTGGCTGCGCGAGGCTTTCGGCACGTTTCTCACGCGCCAACTGCAAGAGAACGTCAATATGCAGCCGGCCTACACAGACTTTTTGGCCGCGCCCAATACACCGCTCACGCAGCCGCCATCGCTGATCTCGCGCATCCAAACAGTCGGCGCGCAGCAGTTATTCTTTGATTACGTCATGCAGCGCCTCGATATTCGAGTGCTGGCCGACGCTTTCGGAGAACCCGGGGACGGTCTGGCGGCCTTCGAGAGTGCGCTGGCGCAGACCGTTTACACTGACCCCGTGAGCGGCGCGCCTATCACCGCCGATGATATTTTCGCGGATTTCGTGATCGCTAATTTATTAAACTCGGCTTTTGGCGATGGTCGCTATATGTACACGTCAGCGTTAGAACGCCGCAGCGTAGCGGCGGCCCGGCAAATCAGCGACTTATTCACGACTGACCTGACCCATCAATCCGTCAACCAGTACGGGACACAGTATTACGAACTGGTGGCGCTTGAGCCTGCTGAGTTCACGCTAACCTTCACAGGCAGCCCGACCACGCCGCGCCTACCCCTGTCAGAAGCTAACGACCCGCAGAATAATTTCTACTGGTCAGGGGATGATCGCGGCGTCGATCACACGCTGACGCGCTCGTTCGACCTCTCCGACGTTGACGAAGCCACGCTCGAATTCGATGTGTGGTATGAACTTGCTTCCAGTTGGAGCTACGCTTACCTGATGATCTCCACCGACAACGGCGCGACGTGGAATCCGATTCGCACAGACGACAGCAGCCTCGAAAATCGCTACGGCGTGGCCTATGGGCCGGGCTTTACGGGCATCAGTAACCCCGCAGGCCCAACTCCATTCCCCGCGCTTGGCGTGGAGTTCAGCCCCGATGGCAGCACCATTCAGGGGATCACGCCGGGGGGGGCGCTAGAAGGGACAGAGATTCAAGCGGGCGACATCATCGCAGGCTACAACGGTCAGGCGTGGGTCGGACGCCCCAACGTACTCGGTATGCTCAACAACTACGCGCCGGGAGATACGCTCAATTTGCTCATCCAGCGCGGCAGCGAAGCCTTCGATGTGCCCGTAACTCTGGGGCCATCGACGCTGCGCTTCAGACAACCTGATCCGTTGTGGCTGCATCAAGAGGCCGATCTCTCAGCCTATACGGGGCTGGATAACGTGCTGGTGCGCTTCGAGTACCTTAGCCTACCCAACCGCCCTAATCACGGCGTGGCCATCGACAACATAACGATAGACGAAATCGGCTTTACAGATGATGCGGAAAGTGCGGGCGCGGTTGGCAGCGCGGCTGGTGGTTGGGAATTAGCTGGCTGGCAGCGCGTGAATAATCAGGTGGAGCAGCGCTATCTGGTGCAAACCACTTCGCTCGGCGGCGACGGCTTACCGCCATCCGTGCGCCAATTGATCGGCACTGAGGACGATGCGACTGAGGGTGATTGGCGCATCTCGCTGACCACTCGTGAATCACTGATCGTGGCCATCTCTGGTCTGAATAGCGATACCACTCAGCCAGCGAGTTTCGATCTCGTGCTGAGTGCTGAGTAACCAGTTCCGAGTCGAATGCAAAAACAGGATGCGCTTCTACACGCATCCTCTTTTATTTTGCACTTCATTGACTCGAACCTCGTGCCTTCTTTGACTCAGAACTCGGTACTCCGTACTACCTCTTGAAATACCCATGCACGAAGCGGAAGAACTCCAATGCACTTGACGGACGCTGCTTGAGTTCATCGAGCTTGCGTCCCAAACCACTCTCGGCCATTGATTTCGGGTCGCCGCTGGCAGCGATGAGCGCCACCAGATAGGCCACGCGCTGAAAATCCGTCGCCAGAATGTTTACGATGTCGCGCTGAACTTGCAGCGGGAGTTCAGTCCACATACTTTCCAGTTCTTCACGAATGGCCGCCGCGCTCAAGCGCATCTCTTTATCCGGCGGGAAAGCGCGCAGCACATTTCGCAGCAAACGGTTGATGATTTCGGCCTCATCATGCAGGCTCGGCGCAGACCGCGCACCAAGTATGTGCGCCCGTGCCTGCCGCTCGAACTCCACCGTGAAGCGCTTGCCCCTAGCGAAATAGCCGCCGATCACCCACAGCGCCTCAAGCGCGTCTTTCGGGTCAACCGTGCCTGCGACCAACGCATCAAGCGCCGCGTCGCTGAGGTTGGCGCTTTTGCCACCACGCGCATTGCCAAGCGTGACGACAGCGCGTCCCATACCGAGCATCTCGCGGGCAAGCGCTTCTTTCTCGCTCTTTGAGACACCGCCCGTGATGCTGTCGAGATCGCTCATCAAACTGCGTGTGAGTGGAAACCGATTCTTTTCCGCGTAAGACTGCGCCGAATCATGCAGAAGCTGCGCCGCCACTCGCAGACGCCGCGCATAATCTTGAAGATCAGAGTCGCCAAGCAAACGCTTGAAGGTATAGGTGGCGAACAGCTTGCGTCGCACATCGTCGCCCAACTCTTGCCCGAACTGCGTAATTGCCTTTTGCGCGGTGTTTTCGTCCGTCTGGCGGATGAAACGCCGCAGCAGGTCTAAGGCCGCGGCCTTGGCCTTTTCGTCCCATGACATCATGCGGTAGACCTGCGCCATCAGCCCCGCGCCATCGACGCCCTGCCGGTTGGCGACCTGCGGCATCAAGGCGGCAACCTTCATTGCTCCGGGCGCATCCTGCCGCTTGACTTGAAAGTTCAGCAGCGCGATCACCGCCGTTGGATGCACGAACTGGAGAATCTTGCGGTTATCTAGAATCTGCTCGGTGAGGTCGAGCGCCATCGCCTCAAGCGCCGGATTCCAATTCTGACCTTCCAACGCGCCGACATAAGCCATAATCAGTGGCAGCGCTTTGATACCCGCATTGTTCAACGATTGCAGCGCGGTACTCACTTCACCAACTGAAATCGGCGTTTCCGCAAAGATGCGCTCAATCATCGCGGCGTAATCATTCTGCGCGTCGCCGGGGTACAGCACCCGCGCCTGGTGCAGCAGTTCAGTTGTGAAGTCGCGGTACAGTCCCCGCGCCAACAGAATTTGCAGCAGGTAACGCGGGCCGGGACTGTCCAACGCCAACAGCGCTTCATCGGTGGAGAGATTGCCGACGATCCAGCGCAGCACCGGATCATAATGCCGCCCCCAAGGCGACAGCGCCGCGCCGACTAAACCAGCCAGTGCGGGCGCACCGATCAAGTCCGTCCGCCCGCCCAACATCGCCAGTTCGGCCAGCCGAATCAGAATCAGTGGCCGCCACTGCTCATCGAAGTTGTTGACCACTTCGAGCATGAGTCCGGTGGGAGCAGGGCCACGATCTTCGCCGGAGATATACGGCATCAAGCGTGGGATGCCTACAATCTGACTGATGAACGGTTTGGCGTTCAACAGTCGGTTGAGGCGATCCGAGTCGAGATAATCCACCGCCAGCAGAAACAGCGTTTGCGCCAGCGTCTTATTCTGCACACTGAGCGGCAGCGCCATTTCAAACAAACGCGGCACGACCCGGTTGGATTCCATATTGGGGCCAGCCTGATGCAGTTCGTTCAAGAAACGGTTGACGCTCTCGGTGTCTTGCGCTTTAGCCAGCACTTCCATCCGTGCGACTGCGGCCCTATGCGTCAGGTCAACCCACTCGCCGGTATGCGGGCCAAGCGGGTCATTCATCCAGCGTTCAAGCGTCGTGTAGACGATCTCACCTTTGCCATCGTCCAGCGCATCCCCAAGCTGGCGCAGCGTGGACTCTTCCAGAGAGGTCGCTTTCCGCATCAGCGGCGCGATGATATCCGCAGGGGTTGTATCGCCAAGCACTAACGTCACCGCCACCAGATGGCGTGCATAGGTAACTTGCAGTTCGTCGGTCAAGGTGGTGTCGTAGGACAGCACTTTGGCCACATCCTCGATCTCGATAGGCATCCCATTAATCAGCGCGTCATCGACCTTCATGCGATACGACGCATAGCCAAGCGCTTCGGACAGCTTATCGCCGCGCCGGATGCGCCATGCAGCCACCGCCGTCAGCGCTTCTGTCTGCTTAATCACCAGATCGGTATCAAGCCGAAGCTGGCTGATGATAAAGCGGCTGTACTCGTCTTCCACCCCTTCGCCGGAGACACGTCCGGCTTCCCAGTCGTAGATCATCGCCCCTTCCGGTGGCGTGATATTGCTTAAGAAACGAATCTGCGCGTCGATGCGCGTCGACGGAACAGTGTGCGTAGCAAAGGTCACACCGAAGCGCGCCGGAGGTGGCAGCAGCGCCAGCAGGCCCTCGACAAAGCCGACACGCTGCTTAAGATCACGCGGGGCGTTCAGCACCGTAAGCTGCACCCCCTGTACCAGCGCCGCCAACAGCATTTCCATCGTATCGAGGCGGTTATTGGCATAGGTCAGCAGGTCGAGGATGCTTTCGATTTGCATTTCCGGTGAAGGCGGCTCGGCCTGTGGCAGCACGAGGCGTTCGAGTTTCTCGGCTTCCTGCTGTTGATGCTGGTAAACAGGCATTTCCGTGCGAACCAGTGTCATCAGCGCTTTGAGGTTGCCGCCAAGCGCCTTCAACACATCGACTGGCATCAACACAAAATGCAGCATCGACTGGCCAGCTTTGCCCAACTGCGACTGTGCCATAATGAACGGGATGCCCTTGCCACGCACCACCGCCCACGAGCCGCTCAACGGCGGTACAAGAGCGCGTTGAATCGCCTCGGAAAGCTGTTCAGCTTTGATTCCCGGCGAGGCGGCCAAAAGCCGCAGTTCGCCCTCTGGCTTGCCGTTGCGAACGACCTGCCCATAATAAAAATGCTCAAGCTCGTATTTGACAAAGATCGACACGTTTTTACTTTCTCGCGTTACCTTGTGGCCTTTCTAATGTACCACCTGTATGCACAATAACAAACAATTAAGTTCTTAATCCATCAAGCGCGCTCTAGGCAAGCGAATCTTTATGCGCCAATGCCGCCGCTAGGATTTGCTCGTCCATATCGAAAAGCCCTGCCAGTGTCGTGGGTAAATCTGCCTGTTCCTCTGCGCTCAGTGGGATGCTTTCTTCCGCGCCCACGATACGCCGCACCAACCCCTTTCCATCACTGTAGCGCAATATGTGGTCGTTGGCTTCGGCCATTTGACTAATAATGACCTCGTTCAAAAAATAGCCATCCACCTCATGATCGCGCAGCAGCCGCGCCATAAAGTTCGCTCTTTCAATGGGTGCGCCCTTGATGGTGAAAATCTGCTCGTGATGAGCGCCGCTCGTGCGCTCAATGCTCCAACGTTCATCGCTCGTTGGGATAGCATGATAGCGATACACGGGTACATCGGCTGTCGTGGTTTGCTGAGGGTCAAGCCGCATCGCCGCCGGAACGGGAAAGCCCGCGTCGGCCATATAGCGCTCACCGTCTAGAGTGACAATCAGCGAGCAGTGCGGATTCTCCCAATCGGGATTCATATCGCAAAACGCGAATGTACTCTCGAAGCCCAACTCATCCAACAGCGCTTTCTGCGCGAGGTTGCTCTCGAAACACGTTCCGCCTGTACCGAGTTCTACTGCCTTCGGGAAAAATGTGTCCGGCAGCCACGCGAAATCTTCCGGCGCGGCACTGCTCGATTGCGAATGGCGAGCCATACGCGACGCCGACTCCCACGGGATGTTTTTGGCCCACGCGAACAGCAGCGCGTTCAGAAAATCCAACGTCGGCGGCTGACATTCCACGCCTAAGTATGCCAATATTTCAGTAACATTCATGCTCATGCTTTCTGTTCGCCCCATCCACCGCCGCCGGGTGTTTCGATCAGGATTTGATCGCCTGCTTCGACGCGCCCTGTCCACTTGCCGCCAATGTCGTGCGCCTCGCCAGCCTGAACCAGCGTATTGACACCCATTTGACCAGCCGCGCCGCCTTCCAGGCCATAAGGCGCGAGCTGTCGCCGTTCGCTGTTGACGGTGATTGTCGCCGGAGCGAGAAATTCGTAGCGCCGCCGAACCCCTTCGCCGCCGGAATATGCCCCTATCCCGCCTGAACCGTCGCGCAAGCCGTACTCTAAAACGCGCAGTGGCAGCGCATATTCTAACGCTTCGATAGGCGTATTGCGCGTGTTGGTCATGTGGCAGTGACGCCCACTCATGCCTGTGCCGAATGGCCCGCCGCCGTGCCCGCCTGCAATCGTTTCATAGTACACAAACGCCCGTCCGTTCTTCGTGCCACCCAGCGTGAAATTGTTCATCGTGCCCTGACTGGCCGCCGGAATGCGCTCCGGTAACGCCTGTGCCAATGCCCCAAGCACGACATCGACAAGGCGCTGCGCGGTCTCGGTGTTGCCGACTGCAACCGCCGCTGGAAAATCGGGATTGAGCAGGCTGTGAGGCGGCACACTCACCGTCACGGGTTGAAAGCAGCCATGATTCACAGGCACATCGTCATCGGCCAGCAGCCGAACGCAGTACCACGCCGCAGCCCGCGCATTAGCTTCAACCGTATTGACGTTGCCCAACACCTGCGCCGAACTTCCCGCGAAATCAACCGTCATCTGCGCGCCGCTGACCATGATTGTGACACGAATAGGGATGCGAAATTCGCGCTGCCCATCGCCTTCGAGCGCATCCTCGAACGTATACACGCCGTCGGGTATGCCTTCGATAACCGCTTCGGTCATGCGCCGCGAATAATCCAGCAGTGCCGCGATATGATCTTCGACGCGCTTGAGTCCGTGTTCATCCACCAGCGTTAGCAAACGCCGTTCACCAACGCGCTGCGAGGCTAACTGTGCTTCGAGATCGCCGAGCCGTTCCTGTGGAGCGCGGCTGTTGGCCGTGATAAGCGCCAGCGCCGCTTCGTTACGCTGCCCGTTTTCGATCAGCTTGATCGGCGGGATGATGATGCCCTCTTGATACAGTTCGGTGCTGAGAGGCAGCGAACCCGGCGACATGCCGCCAACGTCCGCATGATGGGCGCGGCTGGCAGCGAAAAAACGCGCCTCACCGTTGACGAATATCGGTGAAACCATCGTCACGTCGGGTAGATGTGAGCCGCCGCGATACGGGTCATTGAGAACAATCACGTCACCGGAAGCGAATGTCTCGAACGCCGCTATCGCATTCTCCACCGACGCGGGCATACTGCCGAGATGAACGGGGATATGCGCCGCCTGTGCGATCATGCACGCTTGGCTATCGAAAATGGCGCAGCTAAAATCCAGCCGTTCGCGGATGTTCGGGCTGAAGGCGGCACGCTGCAAGGTCACGCCCATTTCTTCCGCGACGGACGCGAACAGGTGTTTGAACACTTCGAGTGAGATTGCATCTACAGACACGGCTAATCCTCAAGGTCGCGCTTAATGTTCATGCAAACATCCCAAATACTGGTTCGCATCATACGAACGATTACCCCGCTGTCCAAATGAAAGGGGTCATCCTCAAGTGGCTCAGAAACAATCTGGTTCGCGGGAACAGGATTAGGTGTCAGCATTTCTTTAAGTTCTGCTTCTGTCCAAGGGCGCTTTTCCCAAGCGATTTCTTCTTCATAGCGAATGGTAATTTGTACTTCGCCCGCAGCGCTCCCTTCCGGCAGTTCGACCTTCAACTCGCCGGACTCGGTGATGTAGCCCTTCAATCGCAGCGCCATTGTTCTCGCTCCTTAATATCGCTCACCCATATCATATCACGCGCTCTAAGATCAGATTGCGATAGGCATCTACCCGCGCCGACCAGCCCGCCGCCACATAAACGGTGCTGTCCAACTGAAACACCAATGCCTCGCCTGCGAAGCGCGCTCCCGGATGCAAACGCTCGCGCTCGTACAGCGACATATCGCCGCGACGTTTGAGCAGCGCTTCCGAACCGTCATTCTCGACTAACGGCTCAGGCGTGAGCGGCGGCTTATCGACCAGTCCTATCGCTTGCAAACGCACATTGACCACTTCGATATTGCGCCCTCTCAGCGCGTGACCATAGGTTCGTTCATGAGCCGCGTGGAAAGCGTCGGCGATACTCCAAGTGAATGGAATCGTCAGTTCGTAAGCCTGCCCTTGATAACGCACATCCAGCGAAGCCTCGAAGCGCATTTGTCTTTCGTCGTGAATCCCTTCATTCCGCAAATCGTGGAGTGCATGGAGCGCCATGCCATCAATAACTGCCTGTATATACTCTCCGGTTTCGCTCGTCACCACATCAAGCACGGAGTGGCTGTAGTCGAGCGCTACATCCGCCGCCAGCAAACCAAACGCGCATAGCACACCGGGATAGCGCGGAACAAGCACACGCAGAATGCCGAGCCGCTCGGCCACCGCGCAGGCGTGGAGCGCTCCCGCTCCGCCGAACGCCACCAGCGTAAAATCACGCGGATCGTAACCCCGCGCCACCGATACCCGCCGCAGCGCGCGATCAATATTCACGTTGGCCACGTCGATGATGCCCCGTGCCGCTGCCTCTAGCGATAGTCCCATGCCCGCCGCCAACGGTTCGAGTGCCGCCCGTGCCGCGTCTCCATCCAGT
>JACMMD010000295.1 GCA_014379235.1 Anaerolineae bacterium | reverse complement strand
ATCATCACGTCCATGCGGCTGACACTTTTGCCAGCGTTTTTGTTGATGAAGGTGGCGATCAACTCGGCATTGTAGGGCATCCCGCGCTTGACTTCGAGCGTCAGCGGACGCGCTGCCGCTTGATCGGCGCGTGAAGCGGGTGCGCTTCTCATGGGCACGGTCTGGTTTGCGGTGGATGGGATTGTGGCTTCGCCCGCTCTTACAGGCTGCATCGACGGCGAGGTCGGCGCGGTGCTACCCGCAGCAGCAGGCGGCGCAATCTTCCGTGCGATATTGTTCCAGCCCGTTTGAACCTGCTTCCACGTTTCCTCGACGTTGCCATCGTTGTTGATGACGTAGGTGGCTTTAGCGATCTTGTCTGCCTGCGGGTTCTGCGCGGCGATACGGCGGCGGGCATCGGCTTCAGGCATATTGCGCTTCTGCATCAAGCGCTGAAGCTGCGTTTCCGGCTTGGCATCCACGACCCACACTTCGTCAACCGCTTTGGCTAGTTCGCCTTCGAGCAGCTTGATGGCCTCGACCACGACCACGCGCTGCTTGGAACGGCTTATCAGCGCGTTGATCGCCTGACCGACAACCGGATGGGTGATGGCCTCTAAACGGCGCAGCGCTTCGGGATGCAAAAAGACCATCTGCGCCAGCTTGGCGCGGTTGATAGACTTATCTTCATTGAGAACGAACATACCGAACGTTTCGACGACGGGTTTATAGGCAGGCGCACCGGGAGCCATTGCCTGATGCGATAACCCGTCCGCGTCGATGGTGTATGCGCCGAGGTGCTGCAACATCTGTCGCACCACGCTTTTACCAACGCCGATGTTGCCCGTGAGACCGATTACGAATTTGTTAGGCCAGCGACTCACGGCGGCACCTCCAATACTTCTTCATTCGGATAACTACGCTATGATTTCGCAAATAATGTGCGTCCGTTTATTGTAACGCGATTTCGATTCAAACGGCAAACAACTATCGCAGTCCACTTCAAGGAACAAACAAAAAGAGCGTTCAGTTGAACGCCCAATGTACCTCTCCCTAAATCCCTCTCCGCAAGCAGAGAGGGACTTTGCTCCCCTTCCCTGCTTGCGGGGAAGCGGTTGGGGGTAGGGGTTCTTAAGTTGATGTGTAAGGGCGTTCAGTTGAACGCCCCTACAGAGATTGTCGTTTACTTGCCAACGATCTCTTTGGCCGCTGCCGCCGACTTCACTGCGCTGCCACCCGTCGCGCCGCCGTTACGCGGCATGGTGTCGATGTCGCCTTCATAAGACAGCGCATCGTGGCCGCGTTCGCCGCTGCTGATGCGAATCACGTCGTCCACCGGATAGACGAAGATGATCCCGTCACCAGCATTGCCTGTACGCGCCGCCTGCTTGATCGTTTCGATGGTCTTTTCGACGTTGTGATCGCTAAGGACGATATTCAACTGAATGCGCGGCAGCATGTCCACCTGATAGGTGCCTGTGCGTCCGGTCAGTACGATGCCACCCTGCCGTCCGTGACCGCGCACTTCGCACACATTCATGCCGACGATGCCGATCTTTTTCAGCGCTTCTTTCACGTCGTGGAGACGTTCTTCGCGGATAATGGCTTCGATTTTCTTGGTCATTATGTGTCTCCTAAAGAGTAGTTTGTAGGGGCGACGCATGCGTCGCCCCTATTTACCCATTAGGGCAAGGCATGCCTTTGCCCCTACAGGTATCGGTCTCGTTTATGCGTAAGCGCGTTCGCCGTGTTCGCTGATGTCCAGCCCGACTTCTTCTTCGTTATCGGCCACGCGCAGCCCCATCGTGCGCTTCAAAACGGTGGCGATGAGGTATGTCACCACGTAGGCGAATACGATCACGGCCACTGAGGCAACGATCTGCACGATCAACTGGTTGAAATTGCCGTAGAACAAACCGTTCGCGCCTGCCGAGTTGACTTCCGTCGTGGCGAACAAGCCCGTCGCAATCGCGCCCCACAGGCCGCCCATACCATGACACGCCCACACATCCAGCGATTCATCGAGGCTGGATTTCTGGCGGAACTTGATCGCGTAGTAGCTGATCGGAGCGGCAATCGCGCCGATGAAGATGGCGGCCAACGGCGTCACGTAGCCCGCCGCCGGAGTGATGGCCACCAGTCCGACGACCATACCCGTGACGATACCGAGTACACTCGGTTTGTTGTCGCGCCAACTGAGGAACATCCACACCAGCCCCGCCGCAGCCGCAGCCGTGTTGGTCGTCACAACGGCGTTGACCGCGAGGCCGTTGGCGGCTAAGGCGCTGCCGCCGTTAAAGCCAAACCAGCCCATCCACAGCAAGCCCGCGCCTAACACCGTGAACGGGATATTGGCTGGCTCGGCGGTCACACGGCCAAAGCCCTTACGCGGGCCGATCACACGGGCGAACGCCAGCGCCGAAAAACCCGCCGTGATATGCACCACCGCTCCGCCCGCAAAGTCCAGCGCGCCCGTTTGCCGCAAAATGCCGCCGACACCCCAAACCCAATGCGCTACCGGATCGTAAACTAAGGTTGCCCATAATAAGCTAAACACTAAAAAGGTCTTGAAGCGTACACGTTCGACGAACGCGCCCGTAATCAGGGCAGGGGTGATGATGGCGAACATCATCTGGTAGCCCGCGAACGCCAGATGTGGAATGGTCGCGGCATAGTCAGGGTTCGGAGCAGCGCCGACTCCGTTCAGCCCTAAGAACTGCGGCCCGCCGAAAAACCCGCCGACGCTGCTGCCGAAGGCGATGGTATAGCCAAACAGTATCCACTGGATGCTGATGAGGCCCATGTTCATAAAGCTCAGGTTGAGGGTGGAAAGTAGATTCTTCTTGCGTACCATGCCGCCATAGAAGAACGCCAGCGCGGGTGTCATCATCAGCACCAGCGCCGTTGCGATCAAAATCCAAGCGGTATCTCCTGCGTTTATATCCATCCCGATCCCCCTTTAGTATTTGCAGTGACAAATGGTTTTAGACGAACTGACTAATTGGCCTTATGGAGATCAAGTTTCTTTGAAGTTTTTGATCAAATTTCAGCCACTATCCACAATTGAGCGACATATTTATCATCAGTTTTATCCAACGCTCAGTATAAAGAGAGTCAACAAAGGAGTCCTCTGGTAATTCGGCTAAATTCAGGCGGCTGCAATTAGGCGAAGTGCCAAAATAGATACAGTAGATAAGCGGGTTTTGCCCTGTTTAACTGTGCATCTTGTTGAAATGAGACAAATTCACGGCACAAAAACTAGTGGAATTAACGGGAAGTGTAGGACGCTATTTGTCGAGAAGTGCCAACTTGTATTGAAAAAGCGATAGGCTTAACGGCATTTACGCTTCTCTGCATCTCGTGCGACCCGCCGCTTTTGTCGAAAAGCAACGACGGTAAGAATACTCCTACCAAACTATGAGCGTAGGACAAGCGTCTGTTTGCGTTCAGCATTCACTCATGGGACTGCGTTACACTGAACGGCTAACTGTCAAATCCCGGTAATTTATTGAAGCTGAGATGTGACCATGACCGAACTCATATCCGAAATTGAAATCCGCGCCCTCACCGTCGATGATCGCAACTGGGTCGCTTTGCGCTTGGAGCAGAACTGGGGGTCTACCCGCGTTGTCTCCCGGGGGTGTCTGTACTATGCCCATACCCTACCCGGATGCGTAGCGATGCATGAAGATCAAATCGCCGGACTGCTGACCTATAACATCGACGGCGATGCGATTGAGGTCATCACACTGAACAGTTTCAAACCCGGCTTGGGCGTGGGAACGTCGCTGCTGGAAGCGGTGCGTAAAGCAGCGCTGGATGCTGAACCAGCCTTTCGCCGCCTGTGGCTGATTACGACCAATGATAATCTACCCGCGCTGCGCTTCTATCAAAAACGCGGCTTCGAGATTGCGACTTTTCACCGCAATTCTGTCGCGGAAGCGCGCAAGCTCAAGCCGGAAATACCCTTGTTTGGCCTCGAAGGTATCCCCATAAGAGACGAAATTGAACTAGAGCTGCCCTTAAATAAGGCTCTGAAATCAGAAATGTGAATTGCCGTAAGAACCTGTTTAAAAATACAATGATCACTGTATTGTAAGGGCGAGGCATGCCTCACCCTTACATGTCTGCCACGCTTCCGAAAACTTGTAGGGGCAACACATGTGTCGCCCAACCCTCAAAAACAGGAAGCACTCAAGCCGGAGAATTTATTCTCCGGTTTCTATTTGCAGGGATTGAAATCCTCGCTAGAAACCCAAGCGAATATATCATTGCACCCCAAACGTATGCCGAGCGTTGCCTGCGCGTAGGGCGGGTTTGGCGTAGGTGAGCATAATCGGTT
>JACMMD010000294.1 GCA_014379235.1 Anaerolineae bacterium | reverse complement strand
CGATGGTGCAGGTTATGGTTATGCAATGATTGGGGGCGCAACACGTTGCGCCACTACGTATCCCACTCCCACGTTCCAAAGCGGAGAAGGACTTGAAAAGCAGGATGGGCAACACATGTGTTGCCCCTACAAAAACCATGCATCTATATGCGAAAAGGGATGAGTAAATTGGCCAAAGAACGGAACGTTTGGTCTAAATCTACCCGTGATAAATGCCAAAAATGATGATATACTGCTCAAGTCACGCCAGTCTTTGAGCCATTCGCAATTCCCTATTGACCGTTGATTTACAATTCCATAAGCAGCACAAACGGAGAGACGTGATCGCATGTCCCAAAAGAGCGAGTTTACCGTACAAGGTGCGTATCGCTATGACCAGCGCAGTACATTTCGCTGGCTAGTGTCGCATGTGTGGCGCTACCGCTATCTGTTCCTGCTGGCCGTTGCACTGAATTTCATCGGCTGGAGCAGTTTTTCGTATGCGCGTATCCTGATCGGTCACGCGGCGGAAGAAATCATGGCTCCGACAGTGGCGGGCGCGCTTGGCACTATCGCGCTGACGATTATGCTTCTGCTGGTGATGGACGGGATTGTGTTCCTCATCGCCAGTCTATCGATTGAAACTATCGCGCAGCGCTTAGAGCGTGATGCGCGTGAAGAACTGTATGTGAGCCTGCTGGGTAAGAGTCAGACGTTCCATGACCGTCAGCGCGTGGGCGACATCATGTCCCGCGCCACCGACGACGTGCAGCAAATGAACGTGATGATTAACCCCGGTGTGCCGTTCATTTTCGAGTCGTTGAATGGCTTCTTAATTCCGATGATTTTCATCGGCACGATTCACCCGGAGCTGCTGCTGTGGCCCATCGTTTTCGTGATCGGTTACATCATCACGGTGCGACTCTATGTCAAACAAATGCTGCCTGTGCTGCGTATCCAGCGCGAAAAATCCGGCGGATTGAGCGCTGGACTGGAAGAGTCGATCAGCGGCATCGAGATCGTCAAGGCGAGCGCGCAAGAAGTATTCGAGCGGACAAAGTTCCGGCGCAACGCCGCAGCGTACCGTGATTACTTCATCAAGCAGGGGCAGACCGAAGCGCGCTATCTGCCGATCTTGATCTATGCCTTCATCTTTGGCATTGGCTTCTTGCAGGCGTTGGCGTTGTACGAGCAGGGGAGTATCACGATTGCGGACATCGTCGGCTACGTGGGCTTGATGATTTTGCTGCGCTTCCCGGCGTTCATTTCGGTGTTTTCGGTGTCGATGCTGCAAGCGGGTTATGCTGGCGCGGAACGTATCTTACACATCATAAAGGCAGAAACCGAGCTTGACGAAAACGTCGGCGGGTACAGCCAGCCGATCAAGGGCGAGATCGTATTCGAGGATGTAGCGTTTGGTTACGAAGATGGTACTGTGCTCGAAGGCATCTCGTTCCACGTTCGCCCGGGCGAGACGGTGGCGATTGTGGGGCAGACGGGTTCGGGCAAGAGTACGCTGACAGAATTGGTCAACCGCACGTATGACGCGACTAGCGGGCGCATTTTGATCGACGGCGTGGACGTGCGTGAATGGAATCTCACGTCGCTGCGTTCGCAAATCTCGAAGATCGAGCAGGACGTGTTTCTGTTTTCGCGGTCAGTCGCGGATAACATTGCTTTCGGCGCTCCAGATACGCCGCAAGAGCGTATCGAACAGGCCGCGAAAGAGGCACAGGCGCACGACTTCATCATGACGTTCAAGGAAGGTTATCAGGCAGAAGTGGGAGAGCGCGGTGTGACGCTTTCCGGCGGACAGCGACAGCGTATCGCGCTGGCTCGTGCTTTCCTGAGCAACCCTCGCATCCTAATTCTGGACGATTCGACGAGCGCGATTGACAGCGCCACCGAAGACGAGATTCAGAAGGCCATCTGGCGTGCTCAAGAGGGGCGGACGACGCTGCTCATTACGCATCGTTTGTCGCAGATTCGTTGGGCGGATCATATCGTGGTCGTTGATCGCGGTAAGTTGGTGGCTGCGGGCAAGCATGAGGAACTGCTGCAAAGTTCGCCGCACTATCGTCGTATCTTTGCTCGTTATGATATGGCGCTACCGCCGCTGCAAACTGAGCCGCAGGCGGTATAGAGCACAGAACCTCTCCCTAAATCCCTCTCCGCAAGCAGAGAGGGACTTTAAGGGCAGCAAGAATGCGGGCACGACATGTCGTGCCCCTACGAGAAAATTACGAGGGCGCAGCACGCTGCGCCCCTACAAACAGGGCAAGGCAGCGCTTTGCCCATACCTGCCTAGATTGACAGGAGAGCGAGAGTTATGGGTTTTATCATGGACGGCCTCGATGCCGAGGCTTATGACCGCGAGTATACGGACGGCGCACTCGTCAAGCGCATTATCAGCTATTTTCGCCCACAGTTAGGGCGCATGATCGTGGTCGCGTTGGCGGTGTTTCTTTCCTCGCTGGTGAATACGCTGATGCCGATTTACATTTCGGCCAGCCTCGACCAGATGCAGGTAGACCCGACATCGGTGAACCTCGTGCTGGTAGCAGTGGTGCTGGTCATCTTAGGCGTACTCGCGTGGGTGTTCAACGCCGCGCGGCAGTGGTTGACCGCAGAAGCTGTCGGTAACGTGGTACTCAATCTGCGTACTGATGCGTTCAATGCCGTTGTCGAGCGTGACTTGTCGTTCTATGACACGTTCGCATCGGGCAAGGTGGTCAGCCGTGTGACTTCGGACACGCAGGCGTTTGCTCAGGTGGTGACACTGACCATCGACCTGATAAGCCAGCTATTGATGGTGGTTCTGCTGATCGGCTATTTGTTCGTCGTCAACGTCCCACTCACGGTGGTACTGCTCGGTATTGCACCGTTCATTGTGTTCGTCGCGCTGATGTTCCGTAAGATCGCACGAGTGACGATTACACAGTCGCGGCGTATTCGCGCTATCGTCACCTCGAACGTACAAGAGACGGTCAGCGGCATCAGTGTCGCTAAGACGTTCCGGCAAGAGGGCACGATCTTCGAGGAGTTCGAGAAGGTCAACCAGCAGGCGTAT
>JACMMD010000293.1 GCA_014379235.1 Anaerolineae bacterium | reverse complement strand
CTCGGTGAAAGACGAGATGATGGCCAGCGCCAGCGTAATTCCCGCTGATGGGCCGTCTTTAGGGACTGCGCCTTCGGGCAAGTGAACATGCACGTCGAAGTTTTCGAAATCGTCTGCGGGCACGTCGAAGTCGGCGGCACGGGCGCGCATATAGCTGAGGGCCGTTTGCGCTGATTCCTGCATGACTTCGCCAAGCTGGCCGGTCATCATCAGCGTACCTTTACCGGGAAGAATCGACACTTCGATGGTCAGCACATCGCCGCCGTTGGATGTCCACGCCAGCCCCGTAGCGAGGCCGACTGCATCCTCGTCGTTGGCGCGCATCCCTGTCCAATCGGGTGGGCCGAGAAACTTCTCCAACTGAGTGACTTTGACCCGCTTGGGGAAACGCTTTTTCTCCGCGACCAAACGTGCGATCTTGCGTGAGACATTGGCGATCTGGCGGTCAAGGTTGCGAACGCCCGCCTCGTAGGTGTACTCACGGATCATATTCAGCAGCATATCGTCCTCGAAACGCAGGCCGAGATCGTCAAGGCTGTGGGCTTCAAGCTGCTTGGGGATCAAAAACTTATGCGCGATTTCGAGCTTTTCTTCCTCGATGTAGCCGGGAAACTCGATGATCTCCAGACGGTCTAACAGCGCAGGCGGCAGCGGGTCAAGCTCGTTGGCCGTGGTGATGAAAAGCACCTTCGACAGATCGAAGGGCACATCGAGATAGTGATCGGAGAAGGCGAAGTTCTGCTCAGGGTCAAGCACTTCGAGCAGGGCTGCTGCTGGATCGCCACGAAAATCCATACCGAGCTTGTCGATTTCGTCCAGCATAAACACGGGATTGGTCGTCCCAGCGCGGCGCATGGTTTGGATGACGCGGCCCGGCATCGCGCCGATATAGGTGCGACGGTGGCCGCGAATTTCGGCCTCGTCACGCACACCGCCGAGGCTAACGCGCACGAACTCTCGCCCCAACGCTTTAGCGATGCTCTTGCCGAGCGACGTTTTGCCGACTCCCGGCGGCCCAACGAAGCACAGAATCGGGCTTTTCATCTTGCCGAGTGTATCTTTTTCCGTCGCCAGCTTTCGCACGGCGATGTATTCGAGGATGCGGTCTTTGGCTTTGGGCAGTCCGTAATGCTCGTCATCGAGGACGGCCTGCGCGTGGGGCACATCGAGGTTGTCCTCGCTTTGTTCCGCCCAAGGCAGATCGGTCAGCGTGTCGATATAGGTGCGGATGATTCCGACTTCGGGGGCCATCGGCGGCATGATGGCCAGCCGCGCCAGTTCTTTCATGGTGCGGTCATGCACATCCGGCGGAAGCTGCGCGGCTTCAATCTGTTCGCGCAGTTCAGTGAGTTCCTGCTGGAAGATGTCGCCTTCACCGAGTTCGGTCTGGATAACGCGCATCTGTTCGCGCAGGAACATCTCGCGCTGACTGCGGTCAATCTCCTGCTGAACTTGACTGTTGATCTCGTCGCGCAGTTCGAGCATGTTGAGTTCTTGCCCCAACAGCATGGCGACATGGTGCAGTCGTTGGGTAATGTCGGCGGTTTCAAGCACCTTCTGATGCTCATCGAGCGGCAGCGTCAGCGTCGAGGTAATCAAGTCCGCCAGCCAACCGGGATCGTCAATGTTCATGACATAGATCAGCACATCGTCGGGAATGCTGCTGTTGAGTTCGACGGCACGCTTGAACAGGCTGATGACGGCCTGCATCATCGCTTGATTTTCGTCAGCGCTGGCGGCGGTTTCGACAATCGGGCGCGCTTTGACCACGATATACGGGCTGATCTGCTTGACCTTGACGATTTCTACGCGCCGCCGACCTTGCGCCAGAACACTGTGGCTGTCGTCGGGCATTCGCAGCATTCGCCCCAGAGCAATCTCTGTGCCGATGGTATAGAGATCATCGGCGCTGGTGATGTCCTGTTGGGACGGGTCGCGCTGTGCGAGGCCGATGATGGTTTGCTCGTGCAGCAGCGCATGTTCTACCGCCGCTGTTGCGCGTGCAGTCGTGACATTCAGCGGGGTAACGATATTGGGGTACACCACCAGCCCGCGCAAAGGCACAACGGCCAATTCGATCAGTCCGCGCTTGTCGGGTCTGGCATCCGCAATACTATAAAACTCATTCGCATCACTTCGGTCTGTCAACTTCGGATTGTCCTTCATCATGTGGATCGGCTTTGTCCGTCGTAAAAGTGGGACAGCAAAACCAGTGGAAGAAGTCTACCCCAATGCGGGGCTTGGGTAAAGCGCGATAAGTCGTGCTGAGTGCAGAGTACCGGGTGCTGAGAGAAGAAGTACCGAGTACAGCGTACAGAGTACGGAGTCAAAAACTACCCTGTCGAGATAGGCGAGGGTAGGCTAGACTTTTGATAGAGGTCTGCTGTAGGGGCGCAATATATTGCGCCCGTTCTGGAATAAATTGTTGAGAGAGTAAGTTATGCGTTTTCCCATTTGGTTGGCAGTGATCGCCGCGCTGGTGACAGTGGCAGCGGTGTTAGTGGCGGGGCAGTTCTTGTTGCAGCCGAACCAACCGCTCATCACTGATGCGGGTTTCACGCCGGAGACGATCACGCCCAACGCCGACGGCGACAGCGACGTGACCGCGTTAGCTTACAGCCTGTCGCGCAATGCCGATGTGTCGCTGGTGTTCGCGGCGGAAGATGGCACAACGTTTGCTTTCCGCGAGAATGAACGCCGAGCCAAAGGCGATTACAGTGTGCTGTTTAGCGGCGTGGTCGATGGCTTCACGCTGCCTGACGAAACGATCTCCGGCGATGTTGTGCGCCGTTTGATGCCCGATGGCACTTATACATGGACACTGACGGCTGTGGGCGTGGATCGTGACGAAACCGACACGCGCACGGGCACATTTGTTATCACAAACGGCGATCCTGAACTGCCGCAGTTGGTTGATTTCAGCGTATCGCCGCAGAATTTTACGCCCAATCAAGACGGCATTGATGACCGCGCTCAGATCAACCTCTATCTGACGAAAGACGCGAACCTAACTGTTTATCTGCTTGGCGCGAACGATCAGCATATATATATCGCGGAGCGTGTCGAAGGGCGTCTCGAAGGCGAGATGGGCCGCCACTTGTTTGACTACGAGGCCGGCGTCGATCTCGGCGCAGACCCGCCGCCGGATGGCACTTACACGCTCGTGGCTGAGGCTGAGGACGCGGAAGGTCAGCGGATCGAACAGCGGGCGGAACTGACGATTCGAAGCGGCGGTAAACCACTAGCCGAAATCGCGCCGCAGACCGTCGGGGCATCGGTGGTCTTCGAGATGCAGCCTTATGACGAACGCTACGCATCTAGCGCCGAAGCGCTTGGCGAAACTGTCGCGCCGCCAGCAGATGCCCGAGGTTTGGCTATGACAGCAATCACCATGCCCATCGGTGATCTGCTGGTGTTCAAGCTCACCGTCGAGAACTACAGCGAAGTGCCAATCCGCACGACGGGGCCGATGCCGGGAACGGTCTATCAGCAGGAACAGCGCGCCGCGACGTTGGGCTGGTATGACGAATCGGGCGCATGGCGTATCGGTATCGACTGCGATACCGCAGCGTCGGATTATCCATGGCGCTGGGCGGTTGGCGCGGCGGATGATCTGGTGGCTGAGTACGACGAGGAAAGCGGCAACACTTATTACTATCTACCCGCCGGATCGCGTTCGGTGGTGTGGGGCGCGATCCGTATGACCGAACTCGTGCCGGCCCGTAATCCTCAAAACTGTTGGGCCGGTCTCATTCATGAGGATGTGGAAGTCAGCATTTTTAATGCCCGTGTCGGCCCGCGTGAGGTAGAACTGGTTGATCCGAATGCGGCGCTAGAAGTGGAATAGTCTTGTCTAGGGTAGGGGCACGATGCATCGTGCCCCTACAAAAGCGCATCTCTTAATTCAATCTTGTTGCCGTAGATGCCAAACAACAGTACCATTTGGTCAGGGGATGTTGCATTTCGTCTTAACTCGGAAACCGGGAGCGCGCACCATTAACGCTAAAACCACTCTACGTCTGCCTCTGTACGGGGTATTCTTCGCCGTTCTGCTGGTTGCGCTGACGATGACAGCCTGCCGCCGCGCTGGTTCTACTGGCCCGACGCCGATTCCGAGTGCAACCGCGACGCCGCGATCAACGCCGCTGCCTGCGCTGGCAACCGATGTGCCTATCGGCGTGGAGACAAATCCTATTCGTATGGTGCTGCGTCCACAGGGCGCTGAGGCGGGCGCGAGAAGCGCGGCCAATGCGCTGGCGACAGCGCTCGAAGAAGAAACCGGACTCACGATTGATGTAGAAACCGTTGACCGCTATGCCGAAGCGCTGGCGGCGCTGTGTGAATCGGTGACAAACCGCATCACTGTGGCATGGGTCGATGGCCCGACGTACATGGCGGCGTTAGCGCAGGGCTGCGGGATGCCAGCGCTGGCAGTCGAGCGCGGCTCTGGCAGTAACGCGAGTACCGGACTTCCCGCTCAAATTATCGCTTCCAGTACACTTAACGTTGAGGACATCGCGGGCTTGACGAACCGCGATTTCTGCCGCTTGGACGCGACAGATTTCTACAGTTGGTTCGTGCCATCGCTGGTGCTGCGCGCCAACGGACTCGACCCTGTGGAAGACCTGCGCTCGGTGACTGATTACGAAGATGAGGTGGAACTGGTGACGGCGGTGGCCGAAGGTCGCTGTGCGGCGACGGGCATAATACCGACGATTTTCGATGACATCGAAGTGCTGGAAACCGTTCGTGATGATATCACCGTTGTCGAAACCACCGTACCTTTCCCGTTTGACATTCTGATGTACCCGCCGGAAACGCCGCTCGGTGTGCGCGTGGCGCTGACGGACGCGCTGGTAGCGATGTCTAACAGCACAACAGGCGAACGAACACTGTCCAGCTTGCTCGATCAGGACAGCCTGACTCGCGTTGAGCCTGACGATTTTGACGAGTTCGCGGACTTTATGAACAGCACCGGGTTGGACTTCGCCACGCTTGGGAATTAATGGCCAGTCCTGATTTAGCAGTTGTGATTGTGACGTGGAATGTGCGGGCGCTGGTGTTGGATGCGCTCCGCAGCCTATACGCTGATCTAGCCGCGAACGGCCCGGGTCATACCATCGTCTACGTGGTGGACAACGCCTCGACGGATGGCACTCCCGCAGCGATTACGGCGGAATTCCCGCAGGTGAAGTTGATCGCCAGCCGCGAAAATCTGGGCTTCGCGGGTGGCAATAATGTCGCCCTCAAGGCGATGGGCTTCGGGACAAATCCCAATGACGACGATTTGCCGCAGGCTGTTTTCCTACTCAACCCCGATACGATCATTCATGCTGGCGCGGTTTTAGCGCTGTATCGTCAACTGAACATTGAGGGCGTCGGTTTGGTTGGCGCGCAATTGTCTTATGGTGATGGAAGTTTTCAGCATGGCGCGTTTCATTTCCCCGGACTAAAGCAATTATGGGTCGAGTTCTTCCCGACACCGGGACGCTTGATCGAGGCCGAGTTCAACGGGCGTTACCCGCGACGGCTGTATGAGAGCGGTCAGCCATTCGAGGTGGACTGTGTTCTCGGCGCCACGATGATGCTGCGCTGCGAGGTGATTCAGCAAACGGGTATGTTTGACGAGCAGTTCTTCATATACTGCGAAGAAATCGATTGGGCGTGGCGCATCCGTAAAGCGGGCTGGCGCGTGATGTGCGTTCCGGCAGCGCATGTCGTTCATCTCGGCGGGCAGAGCGCGGTACAGGTTCGCGCACAGAGCATCATCAATTTGTGGCAGAGCCGCTTGCGATTGTTCCGCAAGCATTATCCGGTGTGGAAACTGGCGACTGCGCGGGCAATGATCGCTGTCGGGATGCGGCTCAAGGCGCGGCAGGTTCGCCAGCAGATGCCGCCATCGCCGGAGCGAGATGCAGTTATTGGGGCTTATCGACAGGTTGCGAAGATATGACGCTGGCGATATTTGTTTACTATACCGACCCTGAAACGGGCGAAGAAATAGATGTTGATCTCGGCCCTGGCGGCGAAATGGCCGGAGTAGAGGCGCTTCGTCATCAGTTATGGGGGACACCGATCATGACTGAACTTGGCTTAACGCTAATCCCCACTTTGCGGAACAATAATATCTTTGCCTCAGGTGATGAACTGGACGTTCTTGAACAGGAAGCCAAAACTATTTTGGAAAATGCGGACTTCATTGCTGAACGACTTGGTTGGCGCGGAACTGAGACAATACTTCATCGCACCGGAAATATCGTCAAGGCAGTCGAAGAAGCTCGTAAGATAAATGGAACGGTTCACATAGGTTAATCGAAGCAAACGAACTTCAATGAGACTTGCAGCGATTATCCTGACCTACAACGAAGCGGCGCACGTCGAGGCGTGTATCGAAAGCGCTCATTTGGCGACGGAGCAAGTCGTTGTGTTTGATTCGTTCAGCACCGATAACACCGTTTCGCTGGCAGAGGCGGCGGGCGCACGGGTGATTCAGCACATCTTCAGCGACTATGCCAGCCAGCGCAACGCCGCGCTCGAAGCGGTCAAAGAGTCGGCGGATTGGGTGCTGTTCATCGACGCCGACGAGCGTGTAACGCTAGAACTTGCGGCAGAAGTGCTGCAAGTTATCAAGAGACCGGAGTACGCGGGCTGGAATATCCCGCGACATAACTATTTGTTCGGCAAGCTGACACTCGGCGCGGGCTGGTATCCCGATTATCAAACGCGGCTGCTGAAAGTCGGCGCGGCGCGTTATGACCCGACGCGCAAAGTGCATGAGGTCGTCGTTTTGGATGAGGGGATAGAGGGCACAATCCAGAATCCGTTCATCCACTACAACTACCGTGATCTGGCGCAGTTCAACGACAAGCAGCGGCGCTACTCGGCTTATGATGCCGGCATTCTTTTCGAGCAAGGGATTCGCCCGAAGCCGCAGAACTATGTGTTGCAGCCGTTACGTCAATTCCGGTGGCGCTTCGTGACGCTGCGAGGCTATCAGGACGGGTTACACGGGCTGCGATTGAGCGCGCTTATGGCGTGGTACGAACTGCGGAAGTATCGGTTGTTGGGGCAGATGTGGAAGAGTAGGGGCGGTTCGTGAACCGCCCCCATAGCGCCTATTCGGCTTCGGTCATCAGCAGACCGTAATCGCCTGCGCTGCGCTTATACAGCACGTTGATAATCCCCGTTTCCGCGTTGAAGAATACGAAGAACGTGTGACCCAGCAGTTCCATCTGCTCGATGGCTTCGGCTTCGCTCATCGGCGTGAGCGCGACTTGCTTACGGCGGGCGATTGGTCTCGACACCGCTGCGCCATCTTGCGCGGCAAGTTCACCATCGGGCGAACTACTGTAGTCTTCTTCCTCATAGCGCTCAAAATCGGGAATGTCTTCTGCCAGTTCGAGTTCTTCAAACGTCGCTTTGTAGCGTTCGCCGCCGCGCTTCCGGTCAAGGCTCTTGCCCTTGAAGCGCTCGATGCGGCGGTACATATTGTCGATAGCTTGGTCAATGGCGATGTGAATATCGCCCTGCACTTTTTCTTCTGCGCGCAGGATTGCCCCGCGTTTGTGGCGCACGGTTATTTGTGCGATAGCGAGGTCTTCACCCCGCCGCGTGTGCTGGCTGGAGAGATCAATGCGAATTTCGTTGATGTTGGGTAGATAGTGGTCTAGGCGACCTAACTTGCGTTTCGCATACTCCTGAAGGGGTTCGGTGATTTTGATGTTCTGACCGTGAATTACCACATCCATTTGTTACGCTCCTTTAACCGTGAAGTAACCTCAGTCGTTCGCGGCGGTGACGGTCAAGCCGTATACCGCGCTCGCTCCGGCAGATAGCAGCGCAGCCGCACAGCCACTCAGCGTTGCCCCAGTCGTATAGACATCATCAATCAAGAGGGCGGTGTGGCCGCCGATGTGGGAGTGGGCCGTAAAAGCGTTTGCCATATTGGCCTGTCGCTGCTGCCGGTTGAGACCTACCTGAGGGCGAGTGTCGCGCTGGCGCTCAATTGCATCGGGCCAGCAAGGTTTATCAACGATAGATGCGACAATCTCGCTCAATAAGTGGGATTGATTATACCCCCGCTGCTGGCGACGAGAAGTGTGTAATGGTACGGAAATTACTGTGTCGATGGGCCACTCTAGCAGCGTCAGATGGGCCGCCAAACGTTCGCCGAGCGGCACTGCCAGTTTCGGGGTATTTTCGTACTTAAGCGCATGAACGGCTTGCCGCAATTTGCCGATGTGCGCGCCAGTTGCGGCAAGTGCCGCAAGTGGTTCGAGTGCGATTACATCAATGATGTACGGGGTGTGATCAATCTCACGCTGGCAGCGCGAACACCAATCGGTATCCACGCGGCCACAGCCTGCACAGCGCGGCGGGAACAGCAAATCCACACCGAGCGCGAACAGTTTTCGCAGCTTTGTACGGGACGCAAAAGGCTCAGTACGTGCCTGAGCCTCTTGTGGTTCGATGTTATTGTTTTGGTGAGTCAGTATGCTGCCGTTGGGCATATCGAACTCTCCAGTTGGGATTGTCAGCCGCTCGCCGCAACTTAGCGGGCGCAGGTTGATGCCAAATTCGTAAAGCCTCTTTACCTACCTGACCAACGACGGTGATTACAACGGTGTGTTCGTGTTCATCAGAATGATGATCGACGGCCCTAGCAGCACGATCCAAATCGACGGGAAGATCAGAAGTACCATCGGGATCATCATCTTGACGGGTGCTTGCTGCGCTTTTTCCTGTGCGCGCTGACGACGCTTGACGCGCATCTGGTCAGACTGTACACGCAAAATCTTGGTCAAGCTCACGCCCAACTGGTCAGCCTGAATGATGGCGGCGATGAAGCTCGTGATGTCGGGCACGTCCATGCGATCAGACATGTCTTTCAACGCTTCGCGGCGGGACTTACCGAGTTGGATTTCACGCAGCACACGCCCGAAGGCGATAGCGAGTTCGTTCTCCCACTTCTCGTAAACCTTACCCATCGCCGCATCGAAGCCCAAGCCCGCTTCCACGCAGATGGTCAGCAGGTCAAGCGCATCCGGCAGAGCGCGAACGACGTTTTGCTGGCGGCGGGTGATCTTACTCTTGATCCACATCACCGGGAAGAAATAGCCTAATGCCGCGCCGCCGAGCGTATAGAGAATGGCGGTACCGGGAGCGATAGTATCGGACAGCACGAAGAAGACCATGAACGCGCCTAGACCAAGCCCGATGGTCGCAATGACGCGCATGGCGAAAAACGTGGTTGGCTCCAGCGAACCGGCCATACCAGCCAGTTCAATCATGCGCCGCGACGACTCAAGCTGGCTCTGCGGCGTAAAGTTCGCGGTGAAGTTTGCTAATCGCCGCAGCACCGGGATGATTACACGGTCACGGAACGACAGCGATAATTCGATGTCTTCGAGCGATTGGATCGGCACATCACGTTCGCCGTACTGCGCCAAACGGTCTTGAAGCGGGTCGCGGTTCTTGTCATCGCGCAAGCCGATGTACACCAGCCCTGCGACCAGCACCAGCGCTGCGATGATACCGACAGCGATCAAAGTTGGATTCATAGCACCATGTCCTTACGAATAAGCCTCAGCCTTGAACCTGAGAATCAACGTTAAATCTCGATGTCCACGATTTTCTGAATGATGGCCGTACCCATACCGATGAGCGCCAAACCAATGCCGAGCATCGGCCAGCCGCACATGCGGTTTTCAAACAGGTTACCCATATAGTGCGGGTTAATCACCATCAGGAACAGCGCCAACGCAATCGGCAGAGCGCTGATGAGATAGCCCGTGAAGCGACCCTGCGACGTGAGTACGCGAATTTCGCCCTTGAGCTTGATACGCTCACGAACGGTATTGGAGATCACGTCGAGAATTTCGGCCAAGTTACCGCCGACTTCGCGCTGGATGTTGACTGCCGTTACCACAAGGTCAAGGTCTTCGGATTCGACGCGGGCCAGCAAATGCTCCAGCGCTTCTTCCATGTCGATACCAAGCTGAACTTCCTGAACCACACGGCGGAACTCGGTGGCGGTTGGTTCGGGCGCATCTTTGGAGATGGCTTCCATGGCTTGCAACACGCTGAAACCTGAACGGAGCGCATTCACCCATAGACCGAGCGTATCGGGTAACTGCTGTTCAAACTTGATGAGGCGCTGGCTGGTGGCGCGGGCGACATACATACGCGGCGCGAAGAAGCCGATGAAGCCAGCGATGACGGCGAAAACCAGATTGCCGGGAGACAGTATAAAGAAGCCCGCCATAAAGAAGCCGATCATGGCCACGACATGCATCGCTGCAAACTCGGCTACGGTGAGCTTGATGTCGGCGCGGGCAAGCT
>JACMMD010000292.1 GCA_014379235.1 Anaerolineae bacterium | reverse complement strand
GTCCAGCGGATTGGTGATGTCGATCAGAGTTTTGCCGTTGAGATTATCCGCGCCGGCCAGCGTTAGCGCTTCGATTGCGCCCATGCCATTGGTGCAGTTGAACACGATCTCGCCAAAGGCCGCACTCTCCGCGAAGCTGCCCACGCTGACTTCGCCGCTGGTGTTCGACAGCCATTCGGCGAGTTTCTGCGGGTCGCGTGTGCCAAGCTTGACCTCATGACCGAGTTCAGCCAGCTTTGCGCCGATGGTTTGCCCAACCGTGCCTGAACCGAGAACGCTGATTTTCATTTTGAGGTGTCCTTTTCGTGAGCATCGACCATTTGGCGACGATAGTAACCACTCCCGCGCAGCGATACATCGCCCATTCGATCAGGTTGAACTGGCAAAAAGGCTTACTGCTGCGCCCATGTGGGGAGCTTGAAAATATCGTCAGTGGTCAGTTGCAGTCCGGGAAACAGCGACTCCGCATCAATAGATTCGAGACCAGAGGCGCGGTAAATACGAATCTCAGGGTTATTGTCGCGGCGATATTGATAAATTTCCCGTGTCTTAGGATAGATAATCCAAACCTGTTCTGTGCCTTTGACGAGGTAGGTGTACAGCTTATTCTGAATGTTGTAGGCTTTCTCCCTTGGAGAAATCACCTCAACGGCAAGATAAGGAACATCAGGATATGGCAGTTCAAGTTTCCATATGGCGCGTCGTAAATCTTCGAGCCGAAGATAGCTAACATCCGGTATGAAAGCGTTGCTAATTTCATCGAACGGTGAACACATCAAATAAGTTAAGCCGTAGGGAAAAACTTCACCGAACTCTTTTACCTTTACGAAACGATCAAGCGCAGAATAAACGTTTCCCAAAATAAGATGATGGAGTACACCCATTTCGGCTTTATCAATAACTTCGCCGTTGATAACGTCAATGTGAGCATCGCCCAATGCCAGCAGTTCATCCAGCGTCATCAGCTTGGTTTGTTCAGGTGCTTGTGCCATAGAACGACTTACTCCCATCAACAACACTCATATCCCTTATTTTACAGCTTTTTCGCGCTATAATACGCGCCCATGCGACCAACCCACCAAACCCTCACTATCATGCTGCTCGGCCTGATTATCCTGCTGATCGGCTGCGACCCGCTTGCGCCAACGCCGCAGGTCATCATCGTGACACCGATTCCCAGCCGCACACTGACGCTGACACCGACGATCACCGAAACGCCGACGCCAACGATCACGCCGACGCCCGAAACACCGACGCCAACGCCCTTCCCCTGCGACGAAAGCAGCGGGCAGATCATCACGTTTGACCAGTTCCGCAGTGATGTCGCGGGCGAAAATCTGCGCTATCGAGCTTACGTGCCGCCGTGCTATCGCTCCTCAGAGCGGCGCTTCCCTTACGTGATTTTGCTGCACGGCGCGGCCAATACCGAACTCCAATGGGAAGACATCGGCACGATTGAAGCGATGGATCAGGGCATCCGTTTGGGCGTGGTCGCGCCAATGATCCTCATCATGCCTTACTTCGGCAGCATCGGCACGTTCAACCAATTCCCGCCCGAACCATCCTATGAAGATGTCGTCCTCGAAGAATTGATGCCCGCGATTGAGCGCGATTTCTGTACGTGGAGCAACCGCGAACACCGCGCTATCGGCGGCATTTCACGCGGCGGCTTCTGGGCGATGGAGATCGCCTTGCGGCATCCTGATGTATTCGGCAAGGTCGGCGGACACAGCGCCTTTTTCCCTGACGGAATCCCGCCCGCGTACAACCCGCTTGAGATGGCGCTGAACTCCGGCTTTTTACCGCAGGCCAACTTGCGGATTTACATCGACAACGGCGCGGAAGATACACAAGCGGCGGAGAGTCTCGAACTGTTCAGCAGTCGCTTGAGTTCTCGCGGCGTACCCCATACTTATGTCATCCATCCAATCGGCAATCACGATGACGAGTATTGGTCGGCGCACGTTGAGGACTATCTGGCTTTCTACAGCCGCGAATGGCCGCGTGAGTTAAGCGGATTGCCAAGCTGCGCCGAGTCGAACCCCGATTAGCGCGCCTTATGCGATCTATCGGACTTGGCGTTGTTCACAACCTGCTGCTCTAACGCTTCTTCGAGTTTGTCAACATTCGTGGGTTTCATCATTTCGTCCAGATCATGATCTGCGGAGAGGTCGATACCGTGCTTCTCCAACAGCAGGTGCATCATCATCATCAGTTTGGTGAGTTCGCTCTCGGTGATGATGTCCACTTGCAAGTCAATCTCGCCGCGTAAATCGGCAATCTTGGCGGCGCGATTTTGCGAGATGAGCACGATGATGGCCAGCGCGATAGCTTCCAACGAAACGATCATGGTCAAAAGGCCGAAGGGGAACGGGTCGAAAGGCGCAACACCCGGTATCAGCCCCGTATTGATCGCAATCCATACGGTGAACCATAACAGGTTGAGGATGAGAAACTTCATACTCCCAAGCGCGGCAGTGATCCAATCCGCGAACTTTTCAGTGGTCGTTCGTTTTTCATCCTCTTTGGTTTTCAAGCTGCGAACGATGCCCTGACTGGCCTGTACCCTCTCCTGAAAAGCCCGATCCATTTTGCTGCCGCCATCAGGCGAGGAGTTACGCTCGGTGCTGGCACTGTCCATCGTCAATGACCTCTCAACTAGAGTGATCTTGCCACAGTGATATTATATGGTAATAATATTAAATCACAATCACGCTTCGAGGATATAATTAGCATCTTGATTGCTAGTCCGATTTTTGTCGTAGGGGCAGACCTACGTGTCTGCCCGAATATTGGGCGAACACACAGGTTCGCCCCTACAACTAGCAATTAGGTTAATTAGTACGATGTTTTGTGTAGGAAAGACCAGCGATGAAAACTCTCTCTGGCGGACGTTCAGTGTTGTTCGGATTGATGTTCGCGCTGCTGGTTTTCGGCGGATCGACCCACGCTCAATCCGACGAGCTATATACCATTCTATGGGCCGGTGACACGTTTGTGGGCGATGCCGCGCAGGAGATACTCGCCTCCGATGGCTACGATTGGCCGTTCGACTTTGTGAATGTCTTACTCAACGATGCCTACGTCGACGCGGATTACAGCATCGCCAACGCCGAAGGCCCCATCACGACGCAGACCGAACAATACGACCCTAACCAACGTTGGAGCTACAACGCACAGCCTGCTTACGCGCAGGCATTGGCCGACGCGGGCATCGATGCCGTGAGCCTGAGCAACAATCACGCGCTGGATCGCGGCCCGGAAGGTCTCGCGGATACAATTAGCTATCTCAGCACGGCTGGTGTGCAGACCTTCGGCGCAGGTATGAACGCCGCCGAAGCCGAAGCGCCCTTCTTGATCGAGACACCTCATGGCGTTATCGCTGTGGTCGCGCTCGGCAACAACTGGGGGCCGACACGCATCGCCACCAACGACGCTGACCATGCCGGGACAATCGCGCTCAGTGAGGAGTCGATTACACGCGGCTATGAACTGGCGCAGGCGGCGGGCGCAGATTGGGTGGTGGCTTACGTTCATTGGGGCAGCAATTACACGGGCATCAGTGATGGTCAGCGCCGAGCGGCAGCGCTGTTTGCCGCCGCTGGTTATGATCTGGTGATCGGACATGGGCCGCACGTCGTACAGCACGTCGAAATCATCGAGGGGATGCCCGTCGTTTATTCGCTTGGGAACTTCGTGTTCACCACGCCGGGGCGCTTCACCAACGACTATCCCGGTCTGGGCTTGATCGCCGCCAGCCGCCTCAATGCCGATGGTTTTCATACACTCGTGTTTCAGTGCATTCTGACCGATAACGATCTTGTGAACTTCCAGCCGCGAGCCTGTGCCACATCGCTCTCCGAACGGCTGTATCCGGCGCTGCATCCCGATGTTGAGGTTGAATATGGTTATGGTGTCCTACGCTGGTAAAAGCTATTTAACTCAAAGGCTCAAAGCATCAAAGATTTTGGTTTTCTTTTTAACTTTGACCCTTTGCGTCTTTGAGTTAGGTTTTATTTTTTTCCTTCGTGATAGGCATTGCAAGTGAAAAGATCGCTGTGGTGGGTGATGGTTTGCTGTTTGCTGGCGTTCGGGCTGCGTGTGAGCGGCGCGGCTGATTATCCCCTCGACGCTCTACACGACGACCACAAAGACTATCACACTATGGCTGCCAACCTGATCTCCGGCGCGGGCTACGTTCAGGTGGACGGCTTCGCCTATGGACGCCAGCCGGGATGGCCTTTTCTATTAGCCGGAGCGTATGCCATCGGCGGCGTGAATACGGCTGTGGGTATCGTGCTCAATGCGATGCTGGCCGCGCTGACTGTCGCCGTGACCTATCGCGTGGGACGCATTATTGGCGATCAAACGCGGCGGCGCGGCGTTGGCGAAGTGGCCGCTCTGCTGGTGGCCGTTGACCCGTTCCTGATCGTCCTCGACCAAACTCTACTCAGTGAAACGCTGTACACGCTCGGCATGATGGCCGCGTTGTGGGCTTTGCTACGCCAGCGCAGCGCAACCTTTGGCGTGTTGGTGGCCTTGATGGCGCTGGTTCGGGCAAACGGCATCGTTTTGCTGGTGGCCGCGCTGCTGTTCCCGCGCCGAATGTGGTGGCGCGCAGGATTGGCGGCGCTGCTGGTGCTGATTCCATGGGGCATCCGCAATGCGTTCGTCATCGGCAGCCCGTCGCCGCTTGCACCACAAACCGGACAGCTTTTGCTCGGCAGCTACAACGACTTCACGCTCAATTCGCCCGAAGCGTATGGCATGTGGCTGTTCCCTGTCGAAATCCCCGAAGGCGAACCTTACGCTGATTTGCCCTATTTGGAGCGCGAACAGGCTTGGGCAAGCGAAGCCCGAACGTTTATCGCTAATCACATCGCGGATGTCCCGGTGATGATGTTCCGCC
>JACMMD010000025.1 GCA_014379235.1 Anaerolineae bacterium | reverse complement strand
CTGAACGGTCAATCTTCGACAACGTACTGAAACAGCAGAAAGCACAATACGAGATATACGACATCCACCACGATTAGGATTTGTGCCCACGCGAACCAATCGTTGCCAGGAGTGGTCATCAGGATGGCGTTGGTGGCGCGCACCGACGATAAGATCACGGGCAGCGCGACGGGCAGCATCACAATCGGCAGCAGTGATTCGCGGGCGCGGGTTTGAGCGGTCATCGCGGCCAGCAGTGTGCCAATCGTCGCAAAGCCGAGCGTTCCCAACAGCAGCACCAGCAATAGGTTCAGTGTCACCAGCGGCAGGTTGTAGAGGATGGTCATCAGCGGCAGCAGCAGCAGCCCGACCACCAGCGTAAACGCCAGACTGCCGATCAGTTTGCCGAAGAAAATCGCGTCACGGCTGATCGGCGCAAGCAGCATGGCATCCATCGTTCCGCCTTCGCGCTCCATCACCAGACTGCGGTTTAGCCCCAAGATACTGGCGAATACCACCGTTACCCACAGGACACCGCTCACCGCTTCGGCACGGGCCACGCGATCTAGCTCCAGCGCGAAGCTGAAAATCAGGATGCTCAACAGCGCGAACATTAGCATCGTGCTGATGAGTTCGCGGCTGCGGATTTCAGCGCGCAAATCTTTGCGGGCGATGGCCAGCGCGGCGGCGAAAAAGGGCGTTTTCATGATGCTGTTCTTACGCCTGTGCTTTGCCCAACCCCCACCTGCGAATACTTCTCGGCCAGTCCTGCCGCATCTAAAGCTGACGATGGCGCATCGTAACCGACGACACCGCGCGCGATCATGACCACGCGGCTGGCTAATGACGCGGCGCGTTCAATGTCATGCACGGCCATGATGATCGTGCGCCCTACACGCTGATTTTCCGTGAGAATCTGGTCGAGCATAGCCGCCGCGTCTACGTCGAGGCCGGTATAAGGTTCGTCTAACAGCAGAATGGCTGGGTCGTGGAGCAGAGCGCGGGCAATGCTCAAGCGCTGCTGCATCCCGCGAGAGAACGTTCGCACGGCATCATCGCGGCGCTTAATCAGCCCAACACGCTCCAACAATTGCTTGGTACGTGCGTCAGCATCAGCGCGAGACAGGTTATACAGGCGGGCGAAGAAGGCCAGATTCTCGCGTGCGGTCAGGTTTTCATAGAGCAGCGGCTTATGGCTGACGAGTCCGATTTGAGCGCGCACGGCGTCGGCTTCGCGGGGCATTTCCCAACCACCGACGGTGATTGTCCCGGCAGTCGGTTGGCTGAGGCCGGTTAGTAAGCGCAGCAGCGTCGATTTGCCGCTGCCGTTCGCGCCGAGCAGCGCCACGAACTCGCCGCGCTCGATGCTCAGATCGAGTTTTCGCAGTACGGGCATGAGTCCATAGGCTTTAACGAGCGCATGTATCACGATCAGTGCTGAGTTCTGAGTGCCGGGGTCTGAGTGCGTCATAAGCCGTCAGCGATAAGCCGTCAGCGATCAACCATCTGCTAAAAGCTAATGGCTAAAAGCTGATAGCTACTATTCCCCCATCAACTCGGCCAGCCGCGCTTTAAGCTGTACGCGCTGACGGCGATAAAGGTCGTGATTGATCTGCCCCAGTTGATGCGCCTCGTCCAGTTCTGCGATCTGTTTGACCAGCGCGTCAATCGTGCGCTCTTTGTTAGCGACGGTAGTAGGCGGCACGTTTGAGGTGCTGGCATGGCGTCCGCGCCACCACAGCACAAAGCCCGCCGCCATCGTGAGTACGCCAACAGTAGCGATCAAAATGATCGGCAGCAGACTGCCCGCCGGAATGCCGCCGGTGTTTGAACTAGCTGCGCTGCTCACCGAGCCACTAATTTCGTAGCGTACCGATTCGCCGGGGGCTAAATCCAAAGTGCCGCCATAGCTCTGGTATTCGGAATTGCCGACCTGCGCGGGGCCAAGCACTTCGATACCTTCGCCGCTGGCAGTCAGTGAAACCGGACTCAGCAGCAGCCGAATCGGGCCGTTCACGGCATAGTCGAAGGGTTGGTCGATGATCGCGCCGCCAGCCTCATCGGCATAGGGGACGAGATACACGACCTGAATAACATGATCTTCGCCGGGGACAACCGGAACGCTGTCGATAATGGTGGATTGATCGGACGAGGTGACGTAGCGCGATTGCCCTTCGGGGAAGCCGAGAATAACCGCGCCGGGGGGCAGCACGATATGTACCGACGGATAAGGGCCTTCGGGCACAGGTTGGCTGCTGGTGAACAGCCTATCTGACGTGTTGCGGAAGTTGATGACCTGCGCCACTTGCAAGCCTTCGCCAATGCCCGTGATCTGTGACACCATACTGGCGATTTCGATCACCGCCGGGTCTTCAGTGAGTTCGTAGATCGTCACGGGCAGTTCGAGCGCTGCGGCTGACAGTGCTTCTGCGTCCGGCTGAACGATGTCGCTGACAAAGTTGCGCTCCCGATAGGCGGCGACGACGACATAGGTCAGCGCGGGATCGAGGCTGACATCCTCAAACATGAACGCGCCGTCCGCGTCAATCGTGGTTTCGAGGGTTTCGTCGTTGAAATCGCTGTCCACTTGATGCAGTGTCACGATCATTTCTGCTGGGACTTCGCCGCCGGATGTGCCGTTGCTG
>JACMMD010000291.1 GCA_014379235.1 Anaerolineae bacterium | reverse complement strand
ATGCCGCCCGTAGTGCCGAACAATGTATAAGGTTCGGCAAACAGGTTGAACGTGCCAATGGTACTCAGCACGATATCGAACAGAATAATCGGGCGCATCAACGGCAGCGTGATATGCCAGAATATCTGCCAACCAGTTGCGCCGTCGACCATCGCCGCCTCACCCAGTTCCGGCGGGATACTTTGCAAACCAGCCAGCATAATCACGAGGTCATTGCCGATGTACTTCCACACGATCAGCATCGTGAGGACGATCAGCGATAAGTTCGGGTCTTGAAAGAACCCGATGCGCTCTAAGCCGAGCCGCGCCAGTCCTTCGTTCACCAACCCGAACGGATTGTCTAACAGCAGATTGAACACCTGCGCCGCCACAATCAGCGACACAACCAGCGGTAGGTAGAAAATCGTGCGGAACAGGTTGCGAAAGCGCACCAGTTTGTTGTTCAGCAGCACCGCCAGCAGCAGCCCGCCGAACACGGTAAGCGGGCCGCTAATCAGCAGCAAGGTCACGGTATTGCGGATGGCGATCAAGAAGTCGCCATCTTGCAGGAGATTTTGATAGTTGAGTAGCCCCACGAACACGGGTGGGTTTAGTCCCCGCCATTCATGCAGGCTGATGTAACCGGAGTACAAGATTGGGAAGAGGCCGAAAACCAAAAAGATGACGAAAAACGGTGCGATGAACAGGTAAGGCGCGAGTTTGTTCCAGCGAATGCGCGGCGCACCCTGCGCGCTGCTAGAAAGCGTTGCGGGATTGGCGATCAACGTTTATCCCCCCATGTACCGCGATGAAGCCTATAGACATTTTCCGGGCCGGCTGCCTCGTCTATCACTATGTAGGGGCGTAGCCGTGCTACGCCCCTACTCCATCAAACTATCTGACCGCGAAAACCGTTATTCCTTGTTCAAGCGGCGGCGCATCTCTTCAGCCGAAGCGGTCAAGCCTTCTTCGGCAGTCATCTCGCCGCGCATGATCGGCTCGATACCGCTGGTGAGGATAGACCGAGCTTCCACCCATCCGCGCCCGAAGTACACATCCGGCACGTCCGCGAGAATTTCGTTGAACAGTTCGTAAATCTTCTGCCCGCCGAAGTACGGTAGTTCGCGCTCGACCAGTATATCCACCGCATCGTTGTTGGTGACGAAGATACCGCCCGTCACTTCGTTGAAGCGAAGCTGTGCTTCCGTCGTCAACTGCGCTTCGTAGAGAATCGCCCATGCGGCATCCGGGTTTGCCGCCAATGTCGGGATACCAGTCACTGTCGGGATTTGGAACGCTGCGCGTAATCCGCCCTCTTCCAACGCGGGCAGGCGCATGATTCGCCACAGTCCCGATTGGTCAGCAAGCTGGTTGTTCAAGCCAAGCGGCCACCACGCCGGACAAATGTTGCTGGCGACTAGTCCCGATTGATAGGCCGCCACCGACGCATTGGTCGTCTGCGAGATGTAGGAAACCTCAGGATCACAAATCTGCTGGAACTTCTCAATCGCGGCGATGGCGGCTGGCTCATCGATCACGACATGCGTATCTTCCTTGTCGAAGAATACGCCGGGGAAACCCGCGAGATGCAAGAATACTTCATGAATTTGGTGCGGCGCGCCGAGAACAGGCATCTGACTGCCGGGGGCATCCATCGAGATCATCTTGATGGTTTCGCCGCTGTCCATCCACAGCTTTTTAGCCGCGTCGATGTAGCCATCCCACGTCGCCAGATCATCCTCAGTGATGCCGTATTCTTCAAAAATGTCGGCGCGGTATGCATAGCCCATCGGCTGATTATCCTGCGGCAGACCGCACAGCTTACCGCCATAGCTGGCCAACTGCACAGCAATCGGCGCAAACTCTTCCGCGTAAGGCGCAAAACGATCCGAGATGTCCGTCATTCCGGCGGCGAAGTCACCGACATAGTTTACATCGAAGTTGACCAGATCAGGCACACCCATACCGGATGTCAGCGCGTTCAGAATATTGGTGTGAGCCGTTGGGTAGTCGAACTGCTGCGTTACGATTTCGAGGCCGGGGTACATCTCCTCTAGGCGGTCTTTCGCAGCGATGAAATGGTCAATTGTGCCAGTGTACCCCCAAATTTCTACTCGCCCGGTGATAT
>JACMMD010000290.1 GCA_014379235.1 Anaerolineae bacterium | reverse complement strand
TTCGCAGTTCGCCAGCGAATCACCAGCAAAACGACTGCGCCGAGAATCAGGCGGATGGTTAGCAGCGTGAACGGCGGAATCACCTTCAACACCACATCCGACACCACATACATTCCGCCCCAGATGGCCGCCGCTAACAGTCCATAAATCGCGCCCCGCAGTGGAGTGCCGCGCATATTTACCCCCTGATTTTGCAATTGCTTGTTCTCACTTCACACTCATGTTAAAATCCACCCGTTCGCCTTATGCACTTTGACCATCTGCCTTGTCTATCTTCACTATATGCCAAGCGGGGTCTTCGGTGGCTATTCACAGGGCGAATAATGCGTTTAGTTGCTTCAATAAAGACAAACCACATTCAGTAAGGAGTTTTTCAGATATGGCGGGTAAACGAATCTTTATTCTGGTTGCCTTACTTCTCCTGTCAAGTTTCGTCCTTGCCCCGGTGGGCGCACAAGATGATGTCATCAGAGTGTACACCAGTTGGCCGTTGCAGGGTTCTATGCAGCCTGAAGGCGAAAGTATGCTTCGCGCCGCTCAGTTGGCGCTCGATCACTACATGGCAGACCACGATGACGCAGGCCCGTTGGGCATGAACATCGAAATCGTGCCACTTGACGATGCCTCTCCGACGACAGGTTCGTGGGACGGCACCGTTGAAGCTGAAAACGCGCAGCGCTGTGTCAATGACCCGACGTGTATGGTGTACTTCGGTACATACAACTCCGGCGCGGCCAAGGTCAGTATGCCCATCACCAACGAAGCAGGCATGGCGCACATTACCCCGGCCAACAGCTATGCCGGATTGACCCGCGCTTGTGATACCTGCGAAGACGGCGAACCGGAAATCTACCGGCCGACGGGTGTTGTGAACTACTTCCGCACCAACCCTACCGACGACGTGCAGGGGCCTGCTGCCGCATCGTGGGCCTACTGCTTGGGCGCGCAGAACGTGTATATCCTCGATGACACCCAGCTTTATGGGCAAGGTATCGCGGATGAGTTCGTGCGTCATGCTGAAGAAATCGGCTTGAACATCGTCGGACGCGACAGCGTAGAATCCACCGACATCGACTTCCGTTCGCTGGTCACGAAGGTACGCGGCGCGGGCGCGGACATGGTGTTCGGCGGTTTCGTCGTGGACTCTGGCGGCCCGCAGGTCGTTCAGCAAATGGGCGAGCTTGGCCTGTTCGACGACGACGTCACCTTTATGGGCCCCGACGGTCTGCTGACACCGTCGATGGTCGAAGATTCTGGCGGCGCGGATAATGTCAACGGCAACGTGTTCCTGACTTTCCCCGGTGTGCTGCCTTCGCTGCTGACCAATGAACAAGGGATGCGCTTCTACAACGACTTCGTTGCCGAATACGGCGAGGACCCGACCGGTTACTCGGTCTATGCATACCAATCTATGATGCTTGTCCTCGACTCTATCGATCGCGCGGGCGTGGCTGAACGCGGGCCCATCCTTGACGCGATGCGTGAAACCACCGATTTTGAAGGTCTGACGGGTACATTCAGCTTTGACGAAAACGGTGACTCGACGGCAGCCGCATTCTTCGGCTACGAAGCGGCAGACGGCGTATTTATGAATCCCGTGCCGATCACGCCGACGATGCACGAGGAATGCACCCCTGCTTCCTAGTTTAATAGGGTAATCGCTAGATTATGAACCACCGCCGGAGAGGGCATTCGAGCAATGTCCTCTCCGTTGCTTATATCCCATCGGAGTTTTGCTGATGACTTTTTCGGAAATTCTGGCCCAACAAATCATCAACGGGCTAACCACTGGCTCTTACCTCGCGCTGATTGCTCTGGGTTATACGATGGTGTACGGCATTGTCGAACTCATCAACTTCGCTCATGGCGATATTTTCGCATTCGGGTTTTTCATTTCGCTGACACTGTTTGCGATGCTCAGCGCAACCACGCCCCTCGCAGGCGCTGGCTTGCTCGTGACCCTGCCGCTGGTGGTCATCCTAACGATGCTGCTGACGGGCGGGCTGAACGTCTTGATTGACCGCATCGCTTATAAGCCGCTGCGAAACGCGCCGCGTCTCGCGCCGCTGATTACGGCCGTGGGCATTTCGTTCGCGCTGCAAGCACTGTTCGCCCTGTGGATGGGCCCCAGTCAGGTGAACTATCCAAACTATTTTCCGCGCGTCAATGTTCTCGAAGATTGGTTCGGTATAGAAACGAGTATTCTTCTTCGTGCTAAAGACATATTTTTACTAGCAGTGACCATTCCGTTGATGATCGGACTCACCTTATTTGTTGACCGCACCAAGCTCGGTAAGGCGATGCGCGCCACCGCTCAAGACCGTGAAGCGGCGGCGATGGTCGGCATCAATGTTGACCGCATTATCGCCACGACGTTCTTTATCGGCGGGGCGTTGGCCGGCGCGGCGGGCGTTGTCTGGGGTCTGTATATCAATTCCGGGCGCTTTACGATGGGCTTTGAAGCGGGGCTGATGGCCTTTACGTCAGCCGTTTTGGGGGGTATTGGCAACATTCGCGGCGCGGTGCTTGGCGGCTTCATCATCGGACTGCTGCGTTCGCTTGGAGACCAATATATCGGCGGCGAATGGTCACGCGCGCTTATCTTCGTCGCGCTCATCATCCTGCTGATCATCCGCCCATCCGGCATTCTCGGCTCAACCCGAACGCTTGAGAAGGTATAATCGCCATGCGAGCTACAATGGGTTCTCAATGGATGGGGCTGCCGCGCACTGCGCGTTGGGCCATTATTATCGTGATTATTCTGCTCGTGCCGACGATGATCCGCGTCATCGAGCAGGCGACCAACTTCGGTTTGCTGACACAGATCAACCGCGCGTTGATCTTCGTTGTGCTGGCGCTCGGCTTGAACATCGTCGTGGGTTTCGCTGGACTGCTTGACCTCGGTTACGCGGCGTTCTTCGCCATCGGCGCGTATTCCTTCGGCATCCTCACCTATCCCGGTCATGGCATCGGACTCAGCTTTTTCCTCGCCCTGTGGATTTGCTCCGGCATCGCCGCTCTTTTCGGCTTGTTGATCGGCGCACCAACGCTGCGGCTGCGCGGCGATTATCTGGCGATTGTGACGCTGGCGTTTGGCGAGATCATCCCTACGTTAGTGCGTAATCTGGATGACATCCATATCCGCATTGGTGATATTGTTATCGCAGACGGCTTTAACCTCACCAACGGCTCTCAGGGTTTGAACCCTTTAGGTCGGCCAGATTTTTCGTTTATCGAACAGATGCTGCGGCTGGAACCGGGAGCGCTGCGGGTGACAATCGACCCAACCTTCTGGTTTTTCGTGGTGGTTATTATGGTCGTGTTCGTGCTGTTCGCGGCACGGCGGCTCGAAACCTCACGGCTAGGACGCGCATGGAAAGCCATCCGCGAAGACGAAACCGCCGCCGACTTTATGGGCGTAGACCCTGTAAAAACCAAGCTGTTGGCCTTTGCCATCGGCGCATCATTCTCCGGCCTCGCGGGCGTTATTTATGCCTCGATGCTCGGTGTCATCACGCCGGATATGTTCCGGTTTCAGGTATCGATCACCCTGCTGATTATCGTCATTCTCAGCGGTCTAGGCAGCGTTTACGGCGTGTTGATCGGTGGCATCCTTCTGTTGACGTTTGACGGTGTGTTTTTGGCGCAAATCCTGCCAACCATCCTACCCGGCGATGTCGTCCAGAGCTTGCGCTGGCTGCTGTTCGGCGGCGGGCTGGTCATCGTGATGCTGTTCCGTCCGAAGGGGTTGTTCCCTGTCGGGCTGCACGGCGACACATCCGTGATCGCGGATACCACTGCTACCGTTTCACCGAGCGTCACAAAGGAGATACCCGACGATGCCAGCACCATTGCTTGAGGCAAAAGGCGTCAGCAAGAAGTTCGGCGGACTGACGGCGGTTGATACGCTGGACTATGATATTCAGCCGCAGACTATCGCCAGCATCATTGGCCCCAACGGCGCGGGCAAAACGACGTTTTTCAACCTCGTGACGGGCTTCTATAAACCGACGACGGGCGTGATTACGTTCAACGGGCGTGAGATCGGCGGCATGAAACCCAACCGCCTGACGCACATCGGCATTGGCCGCACCTTCCAAACCATTCGCTTGTTCAACAACATGACTGCGCTTGAAAACGTGCTCGTGGGGATGCACCACCACTTACACGCCAGCTGGCTTGGCGCGATCTTGAGGCCGCCGTCGGTCATGCGCGAAGAAGCGCAGGCCACCGCCGAAGCCCGCGATCTGCTGGCATACGTCGGACTGCGCGGCTATGAAGGTTTTATGGCCAGCAACCTGCCCTACGGCTTGCAACGCCGCTTGGAAATCGCACGCGCATTGGGCACTCAGCCGCGTTTGCTGCTGCTTGATGAACCGACAGCGGGTATGAACCCCAATGAAACGGCGGATATGACGCGCTTCATTCGCCAACTGCGCGACGAACGCGGGCTGACGATACTCCTGATCGAACACGATATGCAGGTGGTGATGGGCATCTCTGACAAAGTGACTGTACTCGACTACGGCCAAAAGATCGCGGAAGGGCTGCCCATCGAGATTCAACGTAACGAGCGCGTGATCGAAGCCTATCTGGGCCGTCGCGCTGTAGAGGCACTAAAGCATCATGAATAACGGCGACCAGAAACCACTTCTCGTCCTGAACAACGTTCACAGCTACTATGGCAACATTCACGCGCTAAAAGGCATCAGCCTGCACGTTTACGAGGGCGAAGTCGTCACGTTGATTGGCGCGAATGGCGCTGGCAAAAGCACCACCATCCGCACCGTCAGCGGCATTATGCACCCCCGCGAAGGCGAGATCATATTCGATGGTCAGCCGATTCATAACGCGGACGCGCATAAGCTGGTCGGGCGTGGCATCGCGCAGTCGCCGGAAGGCCGCCGCATTTTCCCGCGTTTAAGTGTGCGCGACAACTTAGAAATGGGCGCGTACAAGCGCAATGACAAGGAAATCGACGCTGACATTGAAAAGGTATTCAGCCTGTTTCCGCGCCTCAAAGAGCGCCGAACGCAGCTTGGCGGCACACTGTCCGGCGGTGAACAGCAAATGCTGGCCATCGGACGCGCCATGATGGCCCGCCCGCGTTTGCTGCTGCTCGATGAGCCGTCGATGGGGTTAGCGCCGGTATTGGTGGAGACGATCTTCGAGACGATCAAGAACATCAACGCGCAGGGGACAACGATTTTACTAGTCGAACAAAACGCGCTGATGGCGCTGGAAGTCGCCCGACGTGGCTATGTTTTGCAAACTGGAACCGTTGTCTTGCACGACAACGCCGCCGCGCTGATGAGTAACGAAATGGTGCGAAAAGTCTACCTCGGTGAGAATTGAGATACTCAACGCACATAAAGCCATAAATCGCGGTACAATCATTTCGAACAATTAAGAGGAGCTTTCTTGCTCCCACTAGCAGCTAATGGTAGACTTGATGTTATCATTATTGCCTTTGATTTTATTAAGTCAAGCACAAGCGACGTGCGGTGGCGGCTGGCAACGCCGCAAACAGGGGAGGGACAGCGGTTCATGAAGAAGCATATCCTTGTCGTTGACGACGAGATCGGCGCACAGACGCTGATCGGTATCATGCTGGAACGCGGTGGCTTTAGCGTGACGAAGGCTGAAGATGCTCAGTCGGCGCTGGAAGTGCTGGAGCAGACCAACCCCGATTTAATCATTCTGGACGTGATGATGCCGGGTATGGATGGTATTGATTTGTGTCGTGCTATTCGTGAGCGCGGCTTTGCCGACACGCCTATTCTGATCTTATCGGCCCGCAGCGATGCCGAAAGCATCATGCGCGGCATGGAAGCAGGCGCGTCTGATTATCTGCCCAAGCCGATCTTGCACCACGATCTCGTGGCAAAAGTGCGCGGAATGTTGGAAGCGACAGCTGGCTAAAGGTTCAAGTTCCGAGTACAGAGTTCTACGTGCTGAGTAAATCTTTTGATTGTGAATACCGGCCACTAAGGCCGGTTTTTTGTGTAGATGTTATCCAACGCCATAGAGGGCGCGGTAGACATTGTGATACCCATAGATGCGCTGCACGTAGCCCCGTGTACTGTCGATGCTGATGTTGGTCATGAATAAGTCAGGGTCGCTGCCGGAAACCTGCAACCAATTGTAGGCTCGT
>JACMMD010000289.1 GCA_014379235.1 Anaerolineae bacterium | reverse complement strand
TAGGGCGGCGAGCAGTAGTCCGGGGTCAAAACGTGAACGCAGCGCCGTTACTCCAATTCGATGGCTAAGGCGATGCCTTCCGCCCCGCCGAGACACAACGCCGCTAAACCGCGTTTGAGGCCGTTGGCTTGCAGCGCATGAATCAGCGTGACCAACACCCGCGCTCCACTCGCACCGACGGGATGTCCGAGAGCGATTGCGCCGCCATGAATGTTCAGCTTTTCAATGGGCAGATGATAGCCCTCGCGTTCCAGTCCTTTGACATCGGCAAGCACCTGCGCGGCGAAAGCTTCGTTGATCTCGAACAGGTCAACGTCACCCATCGTCCAGCCTGCGCGTTCGAGCGCGATAGGAATAGCTTTCACGGGTGCGTAAAAAAGCCACGATGGTTCGACGGCGGCCTGTCCATAGCCAACGATGCGCGCTAGGGGTTTATGGCCGTGCTGTTCGGCGTATTCGCGGCTGGCGACCACTAGTGCTGCCGCGCCATCATTCATGCCGGGAGCATTGCCCGCCGTGACGCTGCCGCCTTCTTCAAAAGCGGCTGGCAATTTGGCCAGCGCTTCGAGCGTGGTATCGCGGCGAATCGGCTCGTCCTTGTCGATGATGGTGTCGCCCTTGCGCGAAGCAATTGTAATCGGCGCGATCTCCGCTTTGAACTTGCCAGAGTCAGTGGCGCTGGCAGCGGCCTGATGACTGCGTAAGGCGAACTCGTCCATCTCGGCCCGTGTCACGCCCAACTCGCGTCCGATGAATTCCGCCGCGTTACCCATGCCCCAATCGCATAACGTACACCACAGAGCATCGTTTTGCAGCGCATCTTTCAGTTGAACATGGCCGTATTTGTGGCCCTGCCGATGCGTGTCATCTAAGAACGGGGCGCGGCTCATGCTCTCTGTGCCGCCGGCGATGAACAAATCGCCATCGTTGGCTTTGATCGCGCTCGATGCCAGCATGACAGTTTTGAGGCTGCTGCCACAAACTTTGTTGATGGCCACGCCGCCAACGTTGGCAGGGATGCCCGCACCGATGCTTACCTGACGCGGCAGCGCTTGACCGAGTCCGGCGCTGACGACATTGCCGAGCATGACTTCGTTCACGTCCGCTGCGTTGATACCGCTGCGTTCAACGGCTGCGCGCACGGCGACTTTGCCGAGTTCCGCCGCGCTCAATGTCGACAGCGCACCAAGAAAGCGTCCTTGAGGTGTACGCGCTCCGCCGAGAATGACGGGTTCGCGGTTGTTGCCGTTATTGGTCATCAGTGTGTAATTCCTGCCAAATCGCTAAGAGTTGGTCGTAAATATTTTCGAGCGTATCCGGTATCACTCGCGTGTTGCCGATGACGCTGATGAAGTTCGCATCGCCGGGCCAGCGCGGGACGATGTGAAAATGATAATGTTCCGCGATACCTGCGCCTGCCGCCGGGCCGAGGTTCGCGCCTAGATTGAACGCGGGCGGGTCGTAAGCGCGGCGCAGCACCGCCAGCGAACGGTTTATCGTCAGCATCATGTCGGTAAGCGCGTCGGCACTCATCGCCTCTTGACTGGGCACATGCTCATAGGGCACGATCATCAGGTGACCGCTGTTGTACGGATAGCGATTGAGGCAGACGTAGACATGCTGCGAACGAGCGAGAACCTGTTCGGCTTTATCGTCGTTCGCGGTAACTTTGTTGCATAGAACGCAGCCTTCAATTTTCTTTTCGCCACGAATATAGGCCATGCGCCACGGTGTCCACAGGTGATCCATTAAAATAATGCCACTCTCGTTCAGAAAG
>JACMMD010000288.1 GCA_014379235.1 Anaerolineae bacterium | reverse complement strand
TAGTCGTCTAGGTAGCGCTGTAGTGAGAATGCAGTCGTGACGTGCCGATAGCCAGCTTCGCCCATGTGTATGGCGGTTTCGGGTTGAGACAGCAGTGTGAGCATCGCTTCTGCAAGAGCGGGGCTGTTTTCTCGCTCGAACAGCAGTCCGGTTTCGCCGTCGATGACGATTTCGGGTAGGCCGCCAGTTCGTGCTGCGATCACTGGCCGCGCCATTTGCCCCGCTTCAACTGCCACTACTCCGAACACTTCGAACCAGCGCGACGGAACAACGACCATCGTCGCTTCGTTCATCAGGCGCGGCACGGATACCGGCTGTACGAAACCAATGAAGTTAACCGCATGTTGGATACCTAGCGCGGCGGCTTGCGCGATGAGTTCGGATTCAGCGCTGCCAGTGCCTGCAATCGTCAGCCGAGCGTCAGGAAACCGCTGGAGCACGCTGGCAAACGCGCTGATGGCGAGGTCGAATCCTTTTTCCTTAACTAGCCGTCCGATGCATAATACTCGCGGCGGGTTGAATGGTAACGGTGTAGGCTTTAGCGCAGGCGTCGGCAGCCCATGAGGGATGCACGTCAAACGCGGCTCGGCATCGGGGAAGCTACGTAATATTTCTGCGCGCATCGCTTGAGACGGTGTAATCAGCCAAGTTGCTTGACGCAGCGCCCGTCCGATCATCGAGTTCGGATCCTCGCTTTGCAGCGGTTCTCGAATCGCGTGCAGGGTTGGACAGTCAGCAGAAAAAGTGCGTTGATGAAAGAACAAGCTGCCTTGATTGGTGTTGAGGTGAATCATGTCCGGTTGCAGCTTCGCTTTGAGTTCAGCAACACGTCTTACGAGCGCCAAAATTTTCAGCGGGTCTTGACTGAGAAGCGCCGCATGAAACGGGAAGCGATAGACCGGAATACCTTCGTACTCCGATTCATCTTGTGGAGCGCTTGCGCTGCGCGAGGTGATGACCATGCACTCGATACCACGCTGTATGAGGCCGTGAAGCACGGGCAAGCTGGCGACTTCTACGCCGCCGATTCCCGTATCCGGGTGAAAGAGTTCCGTCCAATAGAGAACACGCATTTACTTAGCGCGGCGCCGCAAGGAAGTTTTCAAGCGCGGCGACTACTTGACGCAGGTCTGTTCCCAATTCGAGCGCGAAAGACGGCACTTGTTTGATGACATCGGCGATACCGTCGAAGGCGGCCTTATCCGCGCCGGAAAGCTGAACCATCGTGCTGATAGTCAGCGCTTGCATGGCGTTCATGCGCGATGTCGGCTTGATGTGGGTCTGCGGTTCGCCCGTGATGCGCGGCACGAGAACGGCCTTTAGCGGAAAATGTGAAATCAGCTTTTCGGGGTAATGCTGTTTCAGGAAGATTGTGGCTTTCTCGCCGTTGCCATCGAGCGCGTCGGGATTGCTCATCAGCGTCTTGAGATGTGGCAGCCGCTGAAGATTATCGACTTCGACTTTGGCTGAACTATACACGCTGTAAATCGAAGGAGTCCCTTCGGTTTGCAGCAGGCAGTAATCATCGGCGGCGAATTGCAGCTTTGACTGCAAACAGGCAAGCGTCGTGGTCGATTTGCCTGAACCGCCTTTGCCGACGATCAGCACGCCGCCTGTATCAAGCCCGACTGCGCCGCCGTGAACAAGCTGCAAACCGCGTGTCTGCGGCCACCAATGCAGGATATTCAGCAGCGGCGAACCGCGAAAATCGAAGGGCATGTCAGCGACATTGCTGATGCAGTAGAGGGCGATATTGCGTTCGCGGTCTAGCAGATTGAGCAGCCGCGCATGATGGTTGTAGGCGGTCTGGAAACGGGTATCGCTGAGGGAGCGCACATCGCCCCGTGCCGGATTATCTTCCCATTCCCACGCCCGCGCTGGCGGCTGAACGCCAGTGCTTTTCACGTCCCATAGATAAACGGTCAGGTCAGCGGCTTGATTGGCGGCAATAGGCACACGAAGGTGTTCGAGCGCAGGCGTAATCACCGGAATCAAGGCATCACCAGCGAAATACAGCCGGATTGTGTTCGCGCCTAGTCGATAGGTGTACTCAGTTTGACCGCCAGCTTTTTCTGCTGCTTCATGCTGCGCGGCTTGAACGTCGTTGAAAAAAGTGAGTGCGGCGGGCGGTGTGCTGGAACGATCTATGGATGGCGGTTGATCGACAAACATGAATGCTTGAATACGACCCTTTACGATTCGTCTGCAATAGTTGGCCAGCCGCGCTCATCGACATCGTGGATGGGGTCAACTAGAAGCAGCGCCTGCATGTCGCTGTATTTTTCGAGGATGGGAGCGTCGAAAGGCTGCTTCTCCACTGGCTTTGAATTGGACAGCGTTGATGGTTGTCCCCCGTTACTGTTATGCACGGCCTGCGCGGTGATGAGGTTTTCCGCCGCGAGGTCATCGACAAAGCTCTGTATGAGCGTGGGCAGGTCATCCGGTGTTCCGGTAAAGTCTTGCTGCACGAGTTGGACGAGTTCTTCGAGGCGGCGCGGTGAACGCAGCGCTTCCCAAATTGCCGCCGAAACCCCGCTGAGGCTGTAGTAATTGCCAAGCCGGATGTCAATGATAAACACTTCTTCGTCGATCAACTGAGAGAGGACACTCGCGTTGTCGATACGTGCCCATTCAGTATTTGTAT
>JACMMD010000287.1 GCA_014379235.1 Anaerolineae bacterium | reverse complement strand
GAACATTACGTCTACTTCCAATACGTCCCAAAGCTGTTCATCATCGGCGGTTACGTGACAATCATCGCCGCGCTGTTCTGCATCGCTTATCTGCTGCGTCTAGATCGCTTCATCCCGGCGCGATGGAAAGCCCGTTGGCGGGGCTTGTGGGCATCGTTCAACCAACGCCTCTCCCAATGGCAATCCGAAACGGACGAACCGCAGACCGAAGCGCCATCGGAGACATAAGCGCGGGATCAAATCGCCGCTTCACATAGCGCAATTTATTAACAACATATAGCGCCCTCTATATGGATGCTGAGTACAGAACACTAAATTTTAGTGCTATACTCAGCATTCAATTATGAACAATCCTTTCAATCGACAATCTAAAGAAGTGGAGTCGCATCGAGGCCGTTGGCTGGCCTTAGCAGTCATTACCATTCTGATTGTCGTGGCAGTCATCGACCATCGTTGGTTCATCCCCCTTTTGATCCTCATCCCGTCAATCGTGCTCCTTATAACGGGCAGCAAATGGGCGCACCGCCAGCATATAGCCCTGTCCAGTGCAGCCCTGAATGCGCCGGCGCCGCCCGATGCACCGGTCACACAGAAAATGCGCGCCTTCTCTCGAACGCATGTCATGTCGATAGCGCGGATAGCTGCTGAAATCACCATCGTAACGCTGGCTTCGATGTGGGTCGCGGAAAACTACTTCAAGGATGAGCCGAACCGTCGCTTGGCTGGCCACGAGATGCAGTGGATAACGAGTTCAACCTATTCGGCTGCGATGCTACTGCCACGCTACGGCTATATTCCGCTCTGGCAGCCAAATTGGGAATTGGGCAAGCCGCTGGTCGAAGACCCATTTTCTTTTATCCTGAACCCGTTTGCCAGCCTACCCGTCTTTTTATTGGGTGGTTTACGTGGGATTAAAGTCAGCGCGGGAATCGCGGTTATCATCGCTGGACTCGGCGGCTGGATGCTCGGTTATGCGCTCGGCTTACGGATTCTGGGGCGCATCTTGCTGGCCTTTCTGCTGATCGGCAAAGGCGGGATGCTGGCGATGATGCGCGAGGGTTACTTTCAACTCGCCAGCAGTCAGTCCTATATCGCATGGGTCACTGCCGGACTGTTATTGACGATACGCGGGCGGAAACGCTGGCCAATCGTGCTAACGGCGTTGAGTTTCACGCTGCTTTTCTTTTCCGGCAATTTATACTTTACGCTGCCCACCGCGATTTTGATGGGGTTTTTGATACTGTCTCATCTCCTGTTTCACAAAGACAACGCGGCCCGCGCTAAAAGTTTCAAACGTTTGGCGCTGGCGGGCGCGCTCACGATGGGACTTAGCGCTGTGCTGCTGCTGCCCGTCGGGCTGAATTTCAAACAGGTAGGCAGTCATCCTGATGAAGGCGGTGCCGGCACGTATGCTGACTTGGGCGATGTTTTGCGAACCTACACGCAGCCAGTCGTTGATCTGCACTTAACCAATGAAATCGTCCCCACATGGAGCTTCTTCGGCTACGTTTATCTGGGTTATGTAACGCCGTTCTGGTTCCTGCTGCTGCTTTTCGTGGCGCTACCGCCGCTCATACGCTGGCTCTATCGTCCGGCGCTTCGAGATGAATGGCGTATCTGGGTGGTCGGCCTTTTATTGATCGCGTTTTTTACGCTGTGGGGCGCGGGTCGTTTGGAGCTGATTTACGAATATTTTTCGCCGATCCGCCAGTGGCGCTATGTCGGGCGGATACTGTCAATGGCTGCGTTTTGGATCGCGGTGCTGGTTGCCATGCGCGCCGATAGTCTATGGCGAGTGCTGCTGCCAGCGCCATCAAGCGAGAGATCTCGAACTACATTGCGAGATTTGCTGCGTATCGCCTTTGCTACCGGATTTGCGGCGGTCTGTTTCTACGCAGGCTATCATGTGATGATGGAGTCAAAAGACGAAACCAGACTCGAAGCGATCAATCAGCCCGCTGCGGAATGTCTTCGCTGGCTACGAAACCAACATCCCGGCGAGCAGCTTGCCGTATATCGTGAAGATTTTGATCTCGCGTGGGTCTATGTGGAAAACGAGCTGCGTTTGCCAGAGATCATCGAAGCGCCCGGTGTTCTCCCGCTTGAGAATACTATCGGACATTTCCGCTTGCCAGCCGTAGTTCTCCCGCCCTACAGCGTTCCGCAGCGGCGCGAATACATGGGCGCTGCTGGCTACTCCATAATCCCGAACAGCCCGCGCATTTTCGACTCGCAGCCCTGCGCGTTTCGCTATACCGCCGGCCCGGTACTCAGCTACGCCTTTAGCGCGTCTATCCCTGACCTCGAAGCCGTCGCGGCAAATCAATTCCCGGTTGATCTGACTACGCCGATCACCACTGTCGAAAGTCACTATGATAAGATCGCGCTGCGCGTGACCGCCGACGACATTGACCCGCTCGTAGTCGCGGTGCAAGAGGTATCCTATCCCGGTTGGCGAGTATCGGTGGATGGCGCTCCGGCTGATCTGCAAGTGATCGCGGGGTTGATCGGTGTCACCATTCCGCCGGATGGCGCGGAACATTATGTGTACTTCCAGTACGTGCCGCCGCTGCTGATTATTGGCGGCACTATCACGATCATTGCCGCGCTGTTGTGCATCTCCTATTTGCTGCGCTTAGATCGCTTCATCCCGGCGCGCTGGCGCAATAGACCGGAGACAATACCACCATCGGAAACATGAGTCTGCGAATCGCTACCTATAATATCCGCTTCGGCGGAAAAGAGCGTGAACATCTGCTGTTGGATGTGCTGCGAGAAATCAATGCTGACGCGGTTATGCTCACCGAAGCCAGCAGCGCCGAAATCGTGAACAAGCTCGCTGCTAGTCTCGCCATGCAGCAGATCATCGCGCACGGGCGCAAGACCAGCATCGCCCTGTTGAGCCGCTTACCGATTGAAGCCTCAAACGTTTTCGACGTGTCGGGCCGTCCACTACTTGAAGCGACTCTTCGCGCAGCGCCACAAATGACGGTCACGCTGTACGGTCTTCACCTTCCGCCGCATTATCTTAAACGTGCGGAAAAGCAGCGTGTTCTCGAACTAGGAACCTATCTCGACTATATTCACGCTAGACCTTCTAGCCCACATTTGCTGTTAGGAGACTTCAATGCCATCGCTTCCGGTGATCCTTTCACGAGAGAAAATTTACCGTTCAAAGTGCGGTTGATGCTGTGGTGGGAGCGCGGACGTATCTATCACGAAGCCATCGACAGCGTTCTCGCAGCCGATTATGTGGACTGCTTCCGAACACTTCATCCAAGCGAAGCAGGTTTTACTCTGCCCGCGTATATGCCACACGTCCGCTTAGACTGCATCTTCGCCGATGCAGAAATGCGGGAAAAGCTGAAAGCCTGTGCCGTACACCAGACGCCGATGACGCTGTTGGCATCCGATCACTTGCCGTTAATCGCGGACTTTGCAGTTTAAGTCTCTCTTAGACTTACATCAAAAACGCTTTGTGAACGATAAAAACAGACATCAAACTCGCCGAAGAAATTGGTCTGTCCAAAAATCACTGGAACGTTTTCTGCACTCGTCCATGCAAAGACTAGTCGTATTGATGCGTCTAGTGTAAGTTGTGGATGCGAAGCAAAAACCATTAGCGCCCGTGCTTCGAATCGCCCTAAACTTCCAACTAGCGGAATAGATACAGTCTGTTCATTCCATTTAGCACCTAATTTAATCCCAGCTTCATACGGCAATACATTCACTGTCGATCCTGTATCTAGCAGTCCCACAACTTCAATTGAGCGACTACCAAGTCCGAGAGTAATAGGCAAGCGCGGCATGAGACTAGTTGGTGAATTATCTACGGATGTGTAGGTAAATCGCGCCACTATTCCTTGTCCTTCGGGTTGCTATCTACACCCGCAGCGTTAAGGAATTGCGTCAAAATACGCGCCGCTTCTTCATTGCCATATGGTGTATAAATTGCATATTCTGCGCCGGGAATCAAAGGCGAAACATCCTCATCGACTGCGCCACGTTCAAGCCACCCTGTCAATACGGTTTCAAAATGGAGTCCTGTCCGCTGTGCAACTTCTTTAGCGCGATTAACCATTTCATCCGGCAATTCAAGGCTAATCATGACTGACATTCGATTACTCCTAGACTCAATCTCTGTAGTTTAACGCCACGCCAACGGCTGTGCGAAGCGCAGATTGCTCACCTGACCGTTTTCGGCCACGTCCGCGCCTTCAAACAGTGTGGCTTTCACCCCCGCGTCGAGATTCACCAGCACCAGATTCAAGAACGCTGGCTCGAGCGGGTCTTCGGGGATTTGCCACTCGCCAACCGCGATCACGTCCTCTTCTGGCGGTAACGCGAACCCGCGCTGGAAGCGTCCACGAGCGATACGTCGTTCTATACCAGCAGGCAGTGACAGTTCCATCAGCGAGTTATCAGCGTTATCCGCCCCGCCCGCAATATAGAATAAGCGGCTGCTGTCATGCGTGAACGTCATGCTGGAAATAACGTCGCCACGACTACCCGCGCTGATACTGATCGGCGCGGCGGTGGGGTCGTTGAGGTTCAAAACGCGCAGTTCGTTATCGTTGTTCGGTGATGTGACCACCAGCGCCATCCACTGGCCATCGGGCGAAAACTGCGGCGTGGCGACAGCAGCGCCGGAGAACGTCGGCACAACGGCCTGCCGTTCGACCAAGCGCCCCACCTCGTTATTGCTCAGAGTCATGGCCGCCAGCGCGACGGTATTGGCCGTCACGCCGTCAGGCACGGTGAAGAACAGCGTATCGCCATCGGGCGAGAAGAACACGTTATTCGAACGGGCGAACGGCGCGAACGTTCCCGGCTGGAAATCCGAGCCGAGCAGTTCTGCACCGCCATCCGTCCCGTTCACGCGGTACAACCGCCACTGCGTATTTTCGCCGGGGCAGCGATAGCCGAGCATCATACCCAGATCGCCGCTTGGCGCGAAATCCAGTGACGCGCTGGTGAAGCGGCAATCCACCGAATCGGGGTCGGGGTTGATCGTGGCGAGTTCGCGTCCGGCTGTGCCATCCCAAACAGTCACAGCCACTTCGTCAACTTCATTACGATCATTGGTGAAGAAGGTCACGTAGGCAAGCTGCCCGAACTGCATATCAAACGCGGCTACGTTGTCGAAGGTTTCGACTTCGGCGGGATCAGCGCTGGCATGAACCCGCAGCGCGCCCCGTGCAAACTCGCCGCGAGTGGCGTCCGCATCATAGGCGATGTAGGCGAAGCGGCTGCTATCGCCGGAGAACTGGAACGTTCCGCCACCAAGACAGGTGAGCAGGCTCAGATTATCGGTCACGCGAGAGGGCGGCTGTTCGTCGATCATCAAATAGAGTGCGCCGATGTCCGTGCCTGAGTAGAAGGCATAGTAGCGGCCATCCGGCGAAACCGCCGCCTGCGGCCCGCCGCAAGCCAGAACGGCACTCGTTGGCGCAGGTAAATCCATCCCCGATTTGATGCCTTCACTGTCCACAAATGCCGCTTGTCCCGGATTCGCGGTCTGGTTCAATCCCGGCGCTGCACCGTCGGCAGTCCAAACGAGCAGTGTGGTATCAATCGGGCGCACGAGCATCGCGGCAATCGTCGGGTCAAGGGTTGCCGTCGGCGCAGTGGTTGGAGTAGTAGTCTCAGTGGGAATAATGGTGGCTGTCGG
>JACMMD010000024.1 GCA_014379235.1 Anaerolineae bacterium | reverse complement strand
TTGTACGGGCAAATTCAGGCTTACATCATGGATCAGGCGGTGGTGCTGCCGATCCGTGATCCTGTCAACTTGAACGCTGGAAGTGCGGCTGTCAGCGGCTTGGAATTCGATTCTTATGGGTGGTTTCCCATTCTCAACAATGTAACGGTCATTAGTGGATAGCGGCTGTGCATGGCATTCGGGCAGCGTGTCATTTCCAACGCTTTATCTGCTGTAATGGTTATTTGGTTGGCGGCGACTCTTGCCTTTTTCGCTCTGCGTGTTGTGCCGGGTGATGCGATTACGGCGCAGCTTGCGAACAGCGGCGCGAGTCAGGCACAGATCGAGCAACGACGCATTGATGAAGGGCTTGATGTGCCTGTCCCGATGCAATACCTCAGGTTCATGGGTGGATTGCTGCGGGGCGATCTGGGTCGTTCTCTGGCGAACGGTCAGCCTGTGACGCAGTTGATTAGTGAGCAGCTTGGTCCGACGATGATTTTGGCTACAGCAGCTTTTATGGTCGCCACCCTGTTAGGAGTGTCACTTGGAATATTCGGCGCGCTTGATCTGCAACCGGGAATCTCTGCGGGATCGCGTTTGCTAATTAGTTTTGCGCTGAGTACACCGATCTACTTGACAGGTACGATAGCGATTTTCGTATTTACCGTGCAGTTAGGATTGTTACCGTCCGCTGGTTCAGGGCGATTGAGTCAACTCATACTGCCTGCCGCTGTGCTCGGATTTCATACATCGGGGGCGATTGCACAGGTTATGCAGGCGAGTGTCAGCGAGGTGTTAGGCGCAGATTTCGTGATGACAGCGCGCTCAAAAGGTTTATCAGAACTTCGCATAGTCATTTACCACATTGTTCGCGTGGCGATTGTACCTGTTATCAGTGTCTTGGCGCTCCAAGCGGGTTTCTTGTTTAGCGGAACGGTTATCACCGAAAGCCTGTTTGTGCGTTCTGGGGTAGGGCGATTGCTGTTGCAAGCAGTGATTGGGCAGGATTACACGGTTGTTCAGGGGATCGTGATTTTATCAGCGGTGATTTACGTGTGTGCCAATTCTCTGTCGAATGCGGTGGCATATTGGCTTGATCCACGACTTGCCCGCTAATGGAAATGGTGCGCTAAAGATGCGTCTGGCTGTCGTCTTTTTGTTGGTTGAGTTCACGCTCGTTTTAATTGCTCCCCTTATCGCGCCTCATGATCCGATGCAAACAGACGTAGCGGCGCAGTTTCAACCACCTAGCAGTGAACATCTACTTGGTACGGACATGTTAGGACGCGATGTGTTCAGCCGTATATTGTATGGTGGGCAGCGAACCCTCGTTACGGCAGTGTCCGCTACGGTTGCGGCGGTTATTTTGGGCACATTATTAGGTTTAGCTTCTAGTGTAAGTAATCCTTGGTTGAGTCGAAGCATCCGCGTGTTTATCGAGGCGCTGTTGGCATTTCCTAGTTTGTTGGTCGCATTCGTCGTGTTGACGGTACTTGGCGCGGGGCAGACATCATTAGCCGTTGCGGTGGGGTTTGTTTCGATTGCGCCATATGCACAAGTTACACATTCGTCTATTGTCAGCACTCGCTCAGCCCATTATGTTGAGGCAGCAAAGGCAGTGGGTGCAACCGATTGGCAAGTGCTTTGGCGGCATATTATTCCAAACATTCAATTTACATTGCTAGCCTATGCGGGAGTGACATTTGCTTACAGCTTGCTGAACAGCGCAGCGTTGAGCTTTTTGGGGCTTGGCGGTGAACCGGGCATTGCCGATTGGGGTGTGATGTTATGGGAAGGACGCGGTGCGTTTCGCGCTGCCCCTTGGATTAGTTTTGTGCCCGGTTTTGCAATTAGTGCAACTGTACTCACAATGAACGCACTCATTAAACGGAGTAGAATTCACACTTATTATTTCGCATAGTCATCAAACAATAACACAACAATTAGATAGTGATACACAATGGATATGTTTCCCAGACGGGTCATTCATCGTTAAGGATTAGCGTTCCAAGATTCGATTGGCCAAGAAGAGTTCGATAGAGTAACCCCTTCTCTGTTCCGTTCATCACTCGCACACTTAAGTTAGAAGATAACTCAACGAGACTTAGCATCTCACGCACCTTCGCGGCCATTCCGCCTGTGACATCGACCCCTGCCGATCCGCCCAAAGACGGCTGAATCGCCGCGAAGGTGCTCGGTTTGATTATTGGGATCACCGCGCCAGAAGCATCATAAACACCATCAACTTCACCGAGCAACAATATCGAGCGCACAGGCAAATGTTGAGCAAGATAATAGAAAATCATCTCGGTTGAAATGATTGTGCCGCCACGCACTGTATCAAGTGCGACATCGCCATAGAGTAAGGGCACAATTTGATTGTCGAGGGCAGTGCGAATCGGTTGGAGCGCAAGCTCGATTATGACACCATCCGCGCAGTGTGCCGAAGCTGATGGCTGTAAACGCCAAACAGGGACTCCCGCTTCTGAGAGAGAATTAGCTACGAGATAATTAAGTTTAGCAGCGACGGTTGCGACTTCAGCAAAGCCTCGCCACTGCTCAGGAGTTTTGACACCTTGCATTGTCCCGTAACGAGAAGCGGCAAAATGTCCGAATGAGCCGCTTCCATGTGCGACTAGGATTTGTAGCTGGTCGTCGTCACGCAGCGCATCGTGAATTTCTGCCGCTAAATTAGACAGGATTTCGGGGTGGAAGCTGCTCTCGACACGTTTGTCGGTGATGAGTGAACCACCAAGTTTGATAAAGGTGAGCATAGGATAATCTCAGCTAACTAATGTAGAAATAACTCGATATGCGCCTGCATCCATTAACGCCTGCGCGATAGTTTTAGCCGATTCAGGGGTGACAAGCGCGACCATATTACCACCCCGTCCGCCGCCGGAGAGTTTAGCACCCAGCGCGCCCGCTGACTCAGCCGCTTTTATCAGTGTATCTAACTCCGTCGAGGATACCGTTAGCTTTTGCAATAACTGATGATTGCTAGACATTAGATGCCCCAGCTCCACCGCATTTCCTGTCTCAATCGCAAAACGAGCCGCCTCAGCAATTTCGGCAATCGAGTCAAGGATCGGTTGTGTTTGTTCCGGCTGTGTTTCTAGCAACTTTCGAACATCACCGACTGATTCGCGGGTCGGCGCGCGTTGTCCTGTATCGGCAATAACGAGCGTGAATGGCATCCCGATAGCGATATGCTCAATTGGACATTCACGAACGAAATAGACGGGCCGCTCATAGACGATAACAGTGTTGTCAATTCCGCTCGGCGTACCGTGATGCACCTTTTCAACTTCGTAGATAAGCGCGTTCAACGTTGCAAGATCGAGAGGGCAGTCTACGGCAGCGCTCAACACGCGGGCCAAAGCAGTCGATACAGCAGCACCACTACCAAGCCCACTAGCGATAGGTATCTGTGACTGTACAACGACATTTGCATCCGGCAGGGGGGTGCCAAGCGCATCGAACACCAATCGCGCAGTAAGGCTTAGAGCATCATCGACATCACGCGCAGGTTCGAGATCAGGCGCGATGATACGCAACCCGTGACCATCGGGAACATGCGTATCAAGCGATGCGGAAGCGCGTATACCAGATACGGGAACGGCAATCGCAGGCTTGCCATAGACAACAGCATGTTCGCCAAAGAGGATCACCTTCGCTGGAGCAGTTGCAGTGATAAACATAGTGCTGATGTTCGCTACTGCATCAAGCGTGGCAGATACAGAATAATGGCGAAGGTTAATGCCCACAAGAAGATGGCGAGTTGTAGAGGGCGGTCACGCAGCAAGACCTCATCTGGCGCGCTACCTTCGCCTTTGACACGCATCAGATAGAGATAACGAAATAATCCGTACAGCACGAAGGGAACAGTGATGAGTGGCAGGTTGGGGTTCACATTGACTACCGCCTCAGAGGGCGCTTCAATCGCATACAGGACATAAGCGATTAATGTGCTGGTCATCACAAGACGCAGCATATCATCTAGTAATGGTAGATTGTATTCACGGTAGATTGGACGCACATTCACAGCGTTCTCATCAAGCTGCATCAATTCCTGACGGCGCTTACCAATAATCAGGAACAACGACAGCAGTGCGGTCAGCGCATACAGCCAAGGGGAGAAGGCTGTCACCGAGATCACAACAGCACCGGCAGCTACACGAAGAATAAAGCCTGCCGTCACTGCGAATATGTCTACCAGAACGATATGTTTCAAATAGAACGAATAGAATATTTGCAATATAAGATAGATGATGAGAATAAGGGCGAAAGGCAGACTATAAAGCCATGCTATCCCTATAGCAAAGAGCGGGATTACAACAGCAGCAATACGCGCAAGAGGAATAGGTAATTGACCAGATGGCAGCGGACGGTAACGCTTGCGTGGATGCTGACGGTCACTCTCTATATCGACAAGATCGTTAATGATGTAAACCGCGCTTGAAATCAGGCACAGCAGCGCAAAACTTACGCTCACTCTTAGCAGAGACGCAGCGACGAAGATTTGGGCATCGAAGAAAATACCTGCGAATATGAGACTGTTTTTCGTCCACTGTCGGGGGCGCATCGTCCGCAATAGACCAGCGAGTGCTTGCAATGTATACTCCTGATGCGAGGCAACAAACAGCGTAAGGGATTATATGCTGAGGAAATTTTAGCGGCAATCCCACATATACGCGCTGTACGAACCACAACGAGGAACCAATGACTAATACCGTCGGGCAATCCACTACGGCCCGCGCCAACGCCAATATCGCTTTCATCAAGTATTGGGGCAATATCGACGATGCGCTGCGATTACCCGCTAATCCGTCCATCAGCATGAATTTGGACGGTCTGTTCACGCAAACGACTGTTACGTGGCGTGAGGATCTCGCGGCTGATCAGCTTACGCTCAATGGACAATCAGCAGAAGCACAAGCGCTGCGACGAGTCTCCACGCATTTGGATGCTCTACGACAGCGCCTTGCAATAAGCGGATATGCCGCTGTTGAATCCGCCAACAATTTCCCGACAGGGGCGGGGATCGCATCATCGGCAGCCGCGTTCGCAGCGCTGACTATCGCCGCTGCTGCTGCCGCTGGCCTGACGCTTTCCGAACGCGAGTTAACGACACTGGCGCGTTTAGGGTCGGGGTCGGCATCACGCTCTGTACCGAGCGGTTTCGTCGAATGGTACAGCGGCGCGACACATGAACAGTCTTTCGCGGAAAGCATCGCCTCTCCCGATCACTGGGATATCGTCGATGTCGTAGCGATTGTCAGCCATGCCCATAAAACAACGGGGTCGAGTGAAGGGCACCAGTCAGCAAATAGCAGCGATTATCAAACGGCACGGGTAGCAGGGGCGTCGGATCGGCTAGTGGTTTGCAAACGGGCGCTGCTTGAGCGCGATTTTGCGACCTTTGCAGAAATCGTTGAACACGACAGCAATATGATGCACGCGGTGATGATGACCAGCCGTCCACCGCTGTTCTATTGGCAGCCTGCAACACTAGGAGTTATGGAGCATGTACGCCAGTGGCGCGCTGATGGGCTGCGAGTTTGCTATACGCTGGACGCTGGGCCAAACGTCCATTGTATTTGCGTAAGAGGTGACATGGAACAAGTAAGAGAAGGTCTGAAACAATTATCTGATGTTCAAGATGTACTGGTAGCGAATCCGGGTGGCCCCGCGCAGATTATCTAAGTAGGCGACTTAAGCAATTAATGAGCATCCAGAGCCTCAGTAAGCAGTGTATTTCATACATGAGCTATAATTTAGGCTATTGTACTGCGCTCGAAGCGCATCCATTCCATTGGGTAGAGGCTAGAGATTAATGTTAGATTTCCTCGTGGGCAATGACCTATTGTCAGCGATAGTCGCTTTTGCGTTGGTGTTGATTCCGGCAGTTATCATCCATGAACTGGGGCATCTGTTCGCCGCGAAAGCCGTCGGTATCACAATCTTAGAGTTTGGTATCGGTTTTCCGCCGCGTCTTGTCAAGTTGTTTCGTTGGGGCGAGACCGAGTTCACGCTGAATCTGCTGCCACTGGGCGGGTTTGTGCGTCCCTTGGGCGAAGACTTTGTAAAGCCTGTCGCAGATGAGACTGTCCAGAAAGACCGTGAAGCGTTAGCGGAACGCATCGCTAGCGAAAACGCGGCATCACGCCTTTCACCGCAGGAACAGGACGAAGTGGCGGCGCGTGGCTTGCAGAAAACCATGTCGGTGAATGAAGCCAGACCGTTAGGTCGTATCTTCTTTATGGCAGCCGGAGCATTTGCGAACTTTGCATCGGCGTTCGTGCTATTCGTCATTGTGGCGATGGTGGGCGTACCTGAAATCGTCGGTGGGCGTGTGAATGTGATCAGCGTCGAACCTAACTCGCTACTCGCGCAAGCAGGCTTACAGGATGGCGACATCATCGAGCAGGTGAATGGCGAACCTGTTCTGAGCAGCGGCGAGTTCTTTGATCGCCTAGACCAACTGCCGGGCGAAGAAGCTGTCGTCTTGGTTCGGCGCGGCGAATTGGGCGATCCGGTGGAGCTGAATGTCAGCATTCCGGCGACACTCCAACAAGCCGAAGATCGCAGCTTCATTCGTGTAATGGGCATTGTTGAGGGCGCACCTGCTGACAACGCCGGGATTGAACCGGGTGATTTGATCGTCAATTTCGATGACACGATACTAGCA
>JACMMD010000286.1 GCA_014379235.1 Anaerolineae bacterium | reverse complement strand
TGTATTCGTCGGTGTCACCGGAGTTGGCGTAAATGTTGCCGTCGGAGTGCGAGTCGGGCGCGGTGTATCGGTGTAGGTACTGGTCGGCGCACCCGTCCATGTCGCAGTGGGTGTAGACGAAGGCGTGCGCGTAATTGTCGCGGTTTCGGTGGCCGTTGGGGTAGGCGTTTCGCCTACATAGGGTGTATATCCAAACGCCGCCGAGGCCGCGTTCGTAAACAGCCAATCTTCGAAGTTGAGCAAAAGGCCGTTCAATGATTGCCCGCTCATTGCATCGTAGGCAGCCTCAAACGAGGGTTCTGCGCCCAGTCGATTGGCCAGATCAAACAGCGCATCCAACCCATACGTGTCCGCGATATACAGCACCATGCTCACACTTTGCGCCTGCCATAGTTCCAAATCAGCATCACCCGCTGCAGCCATCCGCCCTAACGCCAGTAACTGCCCATTGCGAGAAGCACTCTGCATCGTCAGCAGCAACGGTGTCTCCGTCGAAGGATCGTAAAATTCGGCCAGTCCATAGGCGAACCATGCCGGAACATCAGCCTCAGCCCAAATTTCCGCATAGAATCGTTCGACGAACAGCGCTGTAATGGCCTCAACCGCGCCCGAAACTGTTGTGGACGAGCTTTGAACGATATCGTAGCCTGCCTCACGAAACATCGTTTCGGCAATGGCATCATTGCAAGCGATCGCCTCACCGTTCGGCACTTGGACTACCGTTTCACCTGCGCGATTCTGACTGCATCCAGCGGGTATGCCGCTGTACAGCAGCACATTGAACGTCGGGCGCTGTCTGGTATTCGCCACCAGCAGATCATATACGGGCTGCATATCTCGCCATATTGCCAGTGGGTTTAGCCCATCGGCGGGCAGCGTCAAATCAAATATGCCGGAAGCGTCTTCATTGGTTTCAAGGACGACACGCGAATCCATGAACACGAGTACATCATTGACCCGCGCCACTTCACCATTCCGGTCAACCGTTTCCCATGAAAACCACACGTTCCCACCCAGCGTCGGCGCATTATTGGGCTGAAGCATCCAGATGTAAGCAAGTTCTGCTTGAGGTTCAGCGAACAACACATTATCGCTGTCCTCGAAATCAATCTCGAACGACTCAGCACGTCCGCCTTCCGGTTGCACAGTCAGTGATAGTGCTTCAATCTGCTCAAGTGGCCGATTCAGCAGCAGTGTAAAGCGCACCGCCGCCGGGAAAATCACCTCGCTCGTCCAACGTACTACAAACCCCTCAGATTGCAGCGTGGCGCTAGGCGTTGCTGTAGGCTCATCGAGCGGCGCGTCTGTCTCCTCCGCTGTTTCCTGCGTCTCATCCTGCGCCATACCAACGCCAAAGCTGACCAAGAGCACGAGAAGTATGAGCAGGCTCATGCGGGGGATACGATGAAGGTTCATGTCACGGTGCCGCCCGCCTAGGCTAATTGAACAAAGTTAAAGATAAAGTGAGCGATGATCGCGGCGGTTGTGCTCTGTCGTTCGCGCAGCCAGCCTAAACCGAGCGAAACAACGAGGATAAGCAGCGTCGCGGGTGTCAACGTGTACTGAGTATGCAAAGCGACAAACAGCGCACTCGTCAGGTATCTCCCAAATACGGGTTGAATCGCACCCCGGAACAAAGTTTCTTCACTGATCGCTGCGCTCAAGGACAGCAAGAGCGCGAGCGGCAGCGTATTAAACAGTCGTCCGATTTCTTCTGATGCCTCCACCTGACGCGCAAATTCTTCGGGTGTTACCAGCCGCTGCCAGACCAGTCCCATCACGATCACCAATCCAAGCAGCCCAATCCCCGCACCGACGCCCCACAAAACGTCGCCACGAGTCGGAATACGCAATCCGAGTCGTTGCAAGCTGTCGCCAAGTTCGCGGCGGATCGCCAATCCCACACCCAAAAACGCCAGCGCCACGATAAACACAGCCTGAACCAACACGGCATCCAGCATCACGCCTTGCGACTCAAGCTCATCAGCTAGCCCGCTCAGTCCACCGGAAAGCACAAATTGGCTGATAGTAATCGACACGAATACTACCGCCAGCACAACAGCCGTCATATGTACGCTAGAATCCGGCTTATACAATGCTGAGACTCCCGGCAAACATGCAATCCACTGGCGCATCTCCAGCGAAACAATCACGCGCCAACTAAAAATAGATGCGGCGGCGGCCAACGCGAACGTCAATACTGCGGCGCTCATGCTGGTCGCAGGCAGTTCGAAGTCATCCGGCAGCACATCCGCAGTCGATGCAGAAGGCGTAGCGGAGTCACTCATCACCGCCATTTGCACGATCATAAATCCGTACAGGAACGTCATGCCCGTCATGAAGAACAGCGCCCAGCGCAGCAGTCCGCGCTTTGTTTCGGCCACATCAGCAAGATTGGCCAAATAAACTGTCCCACCAACAAAGGTAATGCTGATGACGGTTGACAGCGTTGTCAGTAAATCCATGCCGCATCCTGATGGGTACAATCACAGGGGCGAACATGTCGTTAGATAACGTGTCCGCATAGCGCTATCATACTAGGGACACGCTTGCGGCGCTATGCCGAACCGCCGCCTACAAACGTCACGGAAACCCATTGACCATCTCCATGAGCTATGCTAGAATGCCTTCCTGCGGACACCGCGCTGTCCTGCTGGAGGGATGGCCGAGTGGTTTAAGGCGGTGGTCTTGAAAACCTCTGTGGGGGCAACCTCACCGTGGGTTCGAATCCCACTCCCTCCGCTGATTTTTGCAACATCTCTTTGGGGAGATGCCAGAGTGGACGATTGGGGCCGCCTGCTAAGCGGTTTATGGGTTGTAAAGCCTATACGCAGGTTCGAATCCTGTTCTCCCCGTCTCAGTTCAAAAGCACCTGAAAAACATTTTTCAGGTGCTTTTTTGTGCTTAAGTAATGTTCGAATCCTGTTCCCCTGTTGTTCACAAGCATTAAGAATCAACGGAGCATCAACTTAATCTTATGCAAATCGGTTGAGAATTGTCGGATTGATAACTTACGCAGCATAAAATTCATCCTTCGCAAAAACACGCCTTTAAAGTTATAGAATGTTTATCATCTATCACTGAAATGTGAAGCATCGTCCCCACGAGCTTAACTACATCTCACCACATTCTTAATATCAGACATCTAAGGTTATGGCGTTGCCTAATTTAGAGATGTGCTGAGAAAATACATGCTCGAAGTTAACGAGTTAAAAGTCGTCTACCCTAACGGTACTGAAGCCCTCAAATCGATCTCTATCAACGCCCAACGCGGCGAAATCATCGCGGTGATTGGGCGCTCCGGCGCTGGCAAATCCACACTGCTGCGCTGCATCAACGGCCTGCAAAAACCAACGAGCGGCCAAATTATCCTCGACGGCGAAAACATCACCGCCATGAACAATTCTCAGCTCCGCAACGCTCGCTGCCACATTGGTTTCATCTGGCAAGAATATAATCTAGTGGAGAGGCTGCCTGCGCTCACCAATGTGCTGACCGGAAGGCTCGGTCACAACCGCTCGTTGGCCAGTCTCGTGTATTACTTTGATCGCGGCCACCGCGAAATTGCGCTGCGAAGCTTAGAGCGCGTCAACTTGATGCATCGTGCCCAACTGCGCGCTGACCAGCTTTCTGGCGGTGAGAAACAGCGTGTCGCTATTGCGCGGGCCATCGCCCAGCAGCCCAAGATCATCCTCGCAGATGAACCAGTTGCCAGTCTCGATCCCGAACTCAGCGTACAGGTGATGAGCGATCTCGCCCGCGTAGCCCGCGAAGATGGCGTGCTAACGCTCATCAACATTCATCATGTCGAACTGGCCAAAGAATTCACTGACCGCTTGATCGGTATCGCACAGGGTATGGTGGTCTATGACGGCGCGCCAGATGGCCTTACCGATGAGATCATGCATCGTATCTATCGCTTTGATGCGGACAAAGCGCTGCCCCACGAAAAGATGCCTTCATTAGAACCTCGATCATTTGCGGCACAGCAGCCGCTCGTGATTTAGGGGCGCGCTGTGACTCAACGAACTGTGTCGCCTAATCCTGTAACCGTCCCCGTTTCGCCTGAACTCCTGCGCGAACAACTGCTGCGCCCACTGCCGAGAATCGGCTTGCGAGCATTCGTGTTATTTCTATTGGTCGTCGCCCTGCTCAGTTGGAGCGTGAACAGCACAGAAACCAGCCTGACGACGCTGGTATCCGGCTTACCGGATGTGTGGAACTTTATCGTGCGCTTATTCCCGCCGGAGTTTGAACTAGCTCGCGGTACACAGCGAACTTTCATCAACGGTGGCGAAACGTTTGACGTTTCGATCAACACCGCTGAAGACACCATCCGCCCTCTCTACGAAACGGAACAGCCGATCTACATTTACTCCGGCGATCAGCCGATCCCCGTGCGCCAGCGTGATCTCCCACAAACCATATCGCTGCTGCGAAACGACGGCGTTGAGACCATTCGTTATGTCGTCGGTGCATCGGGTTTCACCATTGGCTGGCCCAGTATCATCACCGCCGTCGTCGAAACCATCCAAATGGCGTTGATCGGCACCATTGGCGCGGTACTGCTGGCGATCCCGTTCGGGCTGCTTGCGGCTAAGAATGTTTCGCCGCACCCGCTGATCTATCAGAGTACACGCTTCATACTCAATATCATGCGCTCCG
>JACMMD010000285.1 GCA_014379235.1 Anaerolineae bacterium | reverse complement strand
GGCTGGGCGAGGAAATCACAGCGGCGGCCTTCCGGGTGCATGGCTATCATCATGAAATCCTTGGCGATATGGCTGATCTGGAGACGATCACCCGCGACGATCTATATCATCACTATCAATCGCATTATATGCCCAACAACGCCATCGCGGTGGCTGTCGGCGCGTTTGACAGCGAAGAAATGTTGAATCGAATCAAAGAAGTGTACGGCAAGATTCCGGCGGGTGATCTGCCGAAAGTGTTCAGCCGTGCCGAACCGTCCCAGCAGGGTGAACGCCGCATCCGCGTGGAGCGCCCCGGTAATACGGCCTTTTTGCAGATGAGCTACCGTGCGCCAGCAGCCACCGATTCTGATTGGTTCAAGTTGGCGATTCTCGACAGCGTTCTCAGCGGTCCCAGCGGACTCGGCGGTGGTGGGGTGGATAACAAGACCAGCCGCCTGTATAAAGCGCTCGTCCAAACCGAACTCGCTGCCTCGGTCAACGGCAGCATCACGCCGACGATTGACCCCCATCTGTATGATTTTACCGTCACCGTGCGTGATGGACGGACGCTGGAAGAAGTGGAAGCCGCGCTTGAGGCTGAACTTAACCGCGTCCGCACGGAGAATATCACCGAAGCCGAACTCAACAAAGCGAAAAAACAAGCACGAGCGTTGTTCGCTTACAGCACTGAAGGCGTAACGGGACAAGCGTTCTGGCTGGCTTTCGCGGAGAACTTTGCCACTTACGAATGGTTTGAACATTACATGGCGCAGCTTGAACAAGTGACGGTTGAAGACGTGCGCGATGCCGCCGAGCGTTATTTGCGCCCACAAAGCCGCGTGGTCGGTTGGTTTGTGCCTACGGGAATGGAAGAAGATGAGGATTATGATGACGACGACGAATAATATCAAGCAAAACGCCTTATCTATTCCGGGACCGGATACCATCAGCAAGACGGTTTTAGATAACGGCATTACAGTTTTGGTCTACGAAAATTTCAACGCGCAGTCGGTGGTCATCAATGGCTCGTTGAACGCAGGCGGCTTGTTTGAAGACCCCAGCCGCAACGGTCTGGCTTCGATGACGGCGGGTGCATTGATGCTCGGCACGCAGCAGCGCGATTTCGATACGATCAACAGCAGCCTAGAAGATATTGGCGCTGATCTCGATATTAGCGCGGGAACGCATAAAGTCGGTTTTGGCGGCAAGGCACTGGCAGAAGATTTATCTGTTTTGGTCGATTTATTAGGCGATGCTTTACGCCGTCCGGTGTTTCCGCAGCAGCAGATTGATCGGGTGCGCGGCGAAGCGCTGACGTGGCTGCAATATCGCCAGCAAGATACCCGCTGGCAGGCTGGGCGCATCTTCCGCGAAAATCTTTATCCCGAATACCATCCTTATCATTACAGTACACGTGGCACGCTTGAAACGCTGCCCACACTCACGGTGGACGAGCTGCGCGGCTTTTATCAAACCCATTACGGTCCACGTGGGATGCTGATCGTGATTGTCGGGGCGGTCAAGGCGCAGGATGCGGTTGAAATCGTCAGTACGCATTTAGGCGACTGGCAAAATAACCATCAACCTGTTCCGCCCGAACTTCCACAAATCGACCCCCCGGCTGAAACACGCCGCGCTGTGGTCACACTGCCCGGCAAAACGCAATCGGATATTGTCTTAGGGACGCTGGGGCCGTCTCGTTATGCCGAAGATTATCAGGCGGCCAATCTCGCCAACAGCATTTTAGGCCAATTCGGTATGATGGGGCGCATCGGTGATGTTGTCCGTGAACAGGGCGGGATGGCCTATTATGCAGGCAGTCGTTTGGACGGTGGTTACGGCCCTGGCGCATGGAGCATTTCGGCGGGGGTGAATCCGGCCAATATTGAACGCGCCCTAGACCTTTCAATTAATGAACTGCGCCGCATTATCAGCGAACCCGTCAGTGAGGAAGATTTAGCCGATAACCAATCTTACTACACAGGGCGGCTGCCGCTTCAACTTGAAAGTAATGAAGGGGTCGCCAGCACCTTGCTGTCGATGGAAAGTTACGGGTTAGGGCTGGATTATCTTCTGAAGTATCACGATATGATCTACAGTCTGACGCGAGATGATTTACTCGCCGCCGCGCAGCGCTACTTGAACCCCGATGCGCTGGTCGTCGCTGTCGCGGGACCAAGCAACGGCAGCTAATTGAGCATTTTTTGTAGGGCGTGAGCGATATATCATGCCCTACTCTCTGCTGCAAATTAGTGTCGCGCTCATATCCT
>JACMMD010000284.1 GCA_014379235.1 Anaerolineae bacterium | reverse complement strand
TTGAACCAGCCGATGAGAAGCCGTGTAAATTCACTCGTTCGGGGTCTACATCGTCGCGGGTCAGCAGATAATCATAGGCGGCCTGCACATCTTCGACCTCGACATAGCCAAGCGTCAAGTGTCCGTAATTGGTGCAAACCCGTGCATCCAACGTCAGCACATTGAAGCCCGCGCCGTTCAACACATTGACGAAATAGCTTTCCCCGCCGTGCCCATTACCGTAGGCCGGGACGACGATCACCGTTCCACCGTTTGTGCCGGGAACAAAATAGCCCTGCTGAGTAACGCCGCGTGTCGAGGGGAATGTGACCGTCTCATACGGTTGAGTCGGAGCAGCGCCGACGTTGCAACCGGGATGCAGCAGCCCCCACATCATCATCCCACCAAAAAGCAGCGGAACAAGCACAAGCGCCGCCACCAGCACGAATACAAACATTCGCAGCAGCCGCAGCCAATAACGCCGCCCCCGTTTAGGAGCGGCGTCAGCCTGCGAAGTTGCGTCAGAGATGGTGTTCACATTAGGGAGATGCGCTAGGCTGCTTGCGCCCGATTGATGCGCGAGCCGATCATCACCAGACCAATGCTCAACACGTACAGCGCCAACAGTGGCACGATCACCAGCGCCATATTCACCGGATCAACTGTGGGTGTAATCAGCGCCGCCGCGACAGCCGCGCCGATGATGGCGATTCGCCAGTTGCGAATCAGCACGCCCGCATTGACCATATTAATCAGCGACAGGATAAACATCACCAGCGGGGTCTCGAAGGCCACGCCCATCCAGAACACCAGCGCGGTGACGAAGCTCAAATACAAATCCGCCGTCCATTCCGCTTTGAATATATCACTTTGGAAAGTCGACAGGAAATTGAGTGCAGGCGGAATCAGAATCACCCACGCGAAAGCCGCGCCGACCAGGAACAGTACAGTGATCGCAGGCAGTGAAGACACAACAAAACGCCGTTCGCGCTTAGTCAGGCCCGGAAGAATAAACATCAGCAGTTGGTAGGTGATGATCGGGATAGAGAGGATCGCGCCGGCCAGCAGCGAGACACGGAAATACGCCACAACGCTGTCCGTCGGGCCAAGGGCCGTGAAACGTTCAGCATAGGGCTGCTTTAAGAAGGTTAGGATTTGCGCGCCAAACACCGCACCGATGGCCGTGCCGATCACCAGCGCGAGAACGGCTTTGGTCAAACGGCTGCGAAGTTCGTTCAGATGATCGAAGAAGCCCATAACGGCTTCATGACCATCACCCGGCGGTTCGGCCTCGTTTACGCCGTTTGGCGACTGCGGTGGCGGTAGATTAGGACGGCTCGGTTGTGGGGTTTTGAGTCCAGATACCATAGATGTTCAACCTTTATCCTTCTGTTGTCCCTGAACCGCCCCACGCGCCGAAACTCTGAGACGAGTCCGGGTTTGTTGGTGGCACTGGCGGGGCTGCTGCTGGCGGTGCGGATTGCGTCGCAGGCTGAGGCGGTGTACTGCCGTTGGTTGCAGGTGCAGCCGCGCCAGTCTTAGCGGGTTCGCTGCGAGGCGCTGCTGCATTCGGCGACGCTAATCTGCGAACGTTCTTCACATCGGCATCAACTTCATCGAGCGCGTCTTGAACCGGACGAGTGATCGGGGAAATAGCCCGGTTGAACTCGCGGGTGATGTTGGCGCGGGTCGGGATGTCCTTTGGAACTTGAATATCCACACCTGCATTATCAAACTCTTGTTGCAGATACTTGGACGTTTCCGCCCACATGCTTCGCATTTTGGCTAAGTATGTACCCAAAACATAGGCCCAACCGATCATGCGCTTAGGGCCGGCTATAATCAAAGCGAGCACCAGAATGATGATGAGTTCTGCGCCACCAATGCCAAAGATATTCATCCGCTTAACTCCTCATCCCCGCCTTCGAAATCATCCAGTCCGATTCCAAAATCTGCGGACGGGTCATACTCGTCCTCGTCAGCGTTGTCGCCAGCGTCCTCGCCAGCATCCACATCGGTCAATATTTCTCCGTCGGCGGCGGCGCTCTTTACGGATAGCAGCGTGTGTAATGCCGATTCATCGTCCACCACTGTGCCGAGAACGCCGTTCACAAACCGCGACGACCCTTCCGCACCGAACAGTTTGGCCAACTCGACAGCCTCGTCAATCGCCACGCCCACCGGGATATGCCCCTGTGCGCCAAACTCGAAGATGGCCATACGAAGAATATTGCGGTCTACAATCGCCACCTGATCGAGCGGAAAATCCGGCGCGTAGTGCTGAATCACGGCATCTAGTTGTTCACGATTATTAACGACACCAAGCACTAATCGCCGTACATAACGCGCCGCCTTCTTGCTGACAGGCTGCGATTGCAAATGGAAGGTGATGATTTCGCCTACCGCATGTTTGGCAGCGTCCACCTCATATAAAACTTGCAGCGCGATGCGCCGCGCAACGCTTCGTCCCGTCGTTGGCACATCGTGACGAACGACCTCTGTCTGATAGTTTTCAGGGTTAAATTCAGGCAGGGGCAGGTCGTCCACGCCGTTTTCTGAGCTGCGCCCGTCACTATCATTCCACATATGACTAACTGATTTCATCCGTATCATAAAGGTTAAAACGTCGATTCAGTGTACCGCAGATTGCCCCGTTTGCCTACGCTTAACGAGCGCTCATGAAGAGGCAGCATCCTTTGTAAACCGTATGCAGCGTCAGAAACATCTATAGCAATCGTTAGCATGATCTTAAAATTGGGTGCTTGACAACATGTTCACAATCATGATATTGTTCTCTTCGGTTGTGCAGTTCACAGTATCTACCCTGCCAACCAACTATCGGTAACTTTCATAACGAACAGGTGCAGCAAGATGGCTCAGACATACATCACCATCACACCCAATCGGTCACGGCTTAACGGTCTTTTTCCGTATGCCCTTGCCGAAATGCGCCTGTTGGCCGATAGTCTCTAAGCTCACTCTGAGCTTTACGTAGACACCGAGCCGCAGGCACAGACCTGCGGTTTTTTATTCCCTCTGAGGCGCTTCTGCGCCGCGTAACAGCGAGGGGCCGCGGGTCATGGGACACGCGGCTCTTTTTGTTCCCGTCTTATCGGGGCAGTTACGCGGTCTAGCGCACACTGCCACAGTAATTTGAAAACACCATCGAGTTTCGAGCGTCGATCTGTCTGCATGAAAGGTTTTCAAATGTTGGAATCACAGTTGCACATGCACCACGAGGTGCATCAAGTTCAGCACAGTGAAAATTTGCGCCGGGCCGAGGTTTTACGCGCTCTGGAAAAAGGAGCGGTAAAGGGCAGCGACAGCGTCCGCGCGCAGCGCCACAACGTTTCCTTTTCTGCGCCTGTCGTGATGCTAAAGAGGATATGGGGGTGGCTTCCGCTGCGAGCGCGCAATCATGCGCCGCAGGGTTCGCCGTCGTATCCAATCATCAGCACGCAGTAAAGAGAATTCGCCTTAGTTTTCACTGAACGACAAGACGGGAGGGAACAAACCATGATCGACACTTATACACCGCCTAAAACAACCAACGGCACCATCGGCAGCACCATTGTCTCCGATAATGGCGCTGACACCGATACCGATGACAGCGGCACTAGCGGCAAGGCGCAGGACTTAGCGCTCATCGTCCATGATGTGACGAAAGGTTTTCGTATCAAGACTGCGCCGAACCGCTGGCAGCGCACATTCAATCGCGCTCTGCATCGCCGCGACAGCAGCCCTGTCGCGGCAGCCGAGAACAAGAAAGATGACCTTAAAGCGCCCGTGATGGCCGTCAATCATGTGACCTTTGACATGCGGCGCGGCGAGATTTTCGGGGTGCTTGGGCCAAACGGCTCTGGCAAATCGACGCTCATCCGCGTCCTCTCGACGCTGATGATACCGGATACGGGCTATGTGAAAGTATTCGGTCACGATGTCGCAGAGGACGAGATGATCGTCTAGCGCATGATTAGCCGTGTATCAGTGGACGCCGCCTTCTTCAAGAAGCTCAGTCCGCTGGA
>JACMMD010000023.1 GCA_014379235.1 Anaerolineae bacterium | reverse complement strand
TGCCTTTTGAGGCGGCCATTTTGCGGATTCAGCCGCACACCGGGCAATATGAGGTGTTCGCTCAGGGATTACGCAATCCGTATGACCTGACCTTTGATTCTAATCGTCAGATGTACGCCACCGATAACGGACTGCTCACGGGGCCGGGAGATCGCATCGTGGCGGTCAGCGCAGGCGCGCATTACGGCTGGCCTTATTGGCTGCCGCGAGGCTGTGAGACTTGCGTACCCAAGCCCGCATCGGTGGAAGTCTCGCCTGACCTGTGGGATTTCCCTGATCGCAGTTTGCCGCGCGGTATCGTGGCCTATGACGGTGTCCAGTTTCCGGCGAACCTGTTCGACAACCTGTTCGTGGTGCTGTGGAACGGTACGCCGGACGGTCAGCGCGTGGTACGCATCAACCCGCGTGATCCCGCGCTTTTGGCGGAAGGCTATACGCCAGAGCCGTTCGTTACGGGCTTGATTCGTCCGGTAGATGTGGCCGTCGCGTCCGATGGTTCGCTGGTGGTGGCGGATTTCATCTACGGGCATGTGTGGCGAGTGCGTTATACGGGGACTCATACAGCAGGCTAACCGCTTATGATTATTGTTCAGGTGAACAGTGGGTTAGGCAATCAGTTATTTCAGTATGCCGCAGGGCGTCGGCTGGCTGATTTGAAAAAATTCCCCTTAAACTGGATACGCAATCATTTAGCACCGACCTCAAACGTCCCTACCAACTACATCATTTCAACATCGCGGCGGAAATCGCCACGCCTGCGGAGATTGCGCGTTTTCCGAAGCCCTATCTGTGGAAAAGACTCTGGCGCGGGTTGTATCGGCGCTTGATGCCTTATGGTCTGCGCCGCTGCTACAAAGAAGCGAAGATGTACCAGTATGATCCGCGCTTTGTTGATCTGCCGAAAGATGTTTACCTGTATGGCTTTTTCCAGAACGAGGACTATCTCAAGGCAAGCGAAGCCGCTGTTCGCCGCGAATTTACGTTGGTCACTCCATTGGACGACGCAAACCGCGCAATGGCCGATCAAATCCGCAGTGTGGCCAGCGTGTCCATCCATATCCGTCGTGGCGATTATGCACACGACCCGGATGTGCGTCCTGTTTTTGGCTTAATGTCGCTGGACTATTATGATTCGGCGGTGAAGAATATCTCCAAGCGAGTTGCAGTGCCTCATTTTTTCGTCTTTTCCGACGATCAGGAATGGGCAAAGGCAAACTTGCGGCTCGATTTTCCGATGACGTTCATTGACTTTAACGGCCCAGAACGGGCTTATGCGGATTTGTACTTGATGTCCCAATGCAAACACCATATCATCGCCAACAGCAGCTTTAGTTGGTGGGGAGCTTGGTTATGCACCAGTGCGGAGCAAATGGTTTGCGCGCCGCATCAATGGCTGACCAACTCGAAAAAGAACGCGCATCAGATTATCCCTAATCGCTGGCTTAAAATCTAATGGACAATATGCTCACAATTCGCCATGCTGAACCGTCCGATTACGCGCCGATCATCGACGTTTTGAATGACTGGTGGGGCGGGCGCAGCATGAGCGATATGCTGCCGAAGCTGTTCTTCGTTCACTTCCGCGATACGAGTTTGATCGCGGAGATGGACGGTCAGCGCGTCGGCTTCTTGATTGGCTTTTGTTCGCAGACTTTCGCAAACGAAGCCTACATTCATTTCGTCGGTGTGCATCCTGACTATCGCAAGCACGGCATCGGGCGCACGTTGTACGAGCGCTTCTTCGACATCGCTAACACGCAGGGTATGACCGCTGTGCGCTGCGTGACCTCGCCGCTGAACAAAACGTCCATCGCTTTTCATACGTGCATGGGCTTTGAGCCTGAGCCACATGAGTGGCAGTTGGATGGCATACCGTACTATCAAGACTACGACGGGCCGGGCGGGGATCGGGTGCTGCTGGTGAAGAAATTGGATTGAAATGTTACTCGGATTAGGTTGTGATCGGAGTAACATTCCACATACTCTCCCTTATGCCAACCAAAGATGCAGACTCCGACCTTCTTCTAAAACAATTCGGTGAGCGGCTAAAAGGATTGCGTTTAGCGCATGGTCTAACGCAAGAAGAATTAGCGGCTCAAGCGGGTTTTAGTCGCTCTTACTACACGCAAATTGAAACTGGCAGACGAAACGTAGCGCTCCTTAATCTTTACCGCTTGGCGAAGTGCCTACAAATTAGTTTGAGCGATTTACTGGACATCCGCGAAAATGACTAGAAGATTTATACATGAAGGAAAAGAATACCGATCATATAAGCACCCTATTTTGGAATATATCTTCGAGAAAGCATTGGCGAGTGCTGACGAACCACCGCATGAAATCATTTTCACCTACGAGGATATTCGTCAGGCGATGCGAGAACTCAATTTGCAGCGCGATAAGCAGGCTTCAATCTCTAATTTTGTTATTGATTTGACGAGACGCGCTGGCCCTCATGAGGCGCGTGTGCCAGATTCCATCTGGCAGCAAGGCTATGATTTATCACGGGCCTCTGATCGAGAAGTGAGGCAAAACATCGCGGGAAACTCGTTCGACTAGAACATATCGCGGCGGATACATGGATATATTGGGAGACCCTATCCGAGCAAATTGTCATCACAATTCCCAATATTGTGCCTGACGAAGTGAAACCCTATCTGGGTAACGATGAAGGCGCGCTGTTGTCGGTTATGGATTATTGTGATGTCTTATCACAAGCATTAGGCGAAAATATTCAAAGAGTTCAACATCCAAAAAAGTGGCAACCGGGCGAAGTTGATGGCTTATATGTTTCCATCTCTGAACAAGCGCCTATTCTCTACCCTGTGGAAGCAAAAGCCCTTAGTACAGGGGATAGCGTCAATCTCGCACAGGTTCAGGGTGCATACAACACGGTAATCGCAAAGATTAAAGACATCAAGATTATTCCACTGGCGGTACAGATGATCGCGGAAGGGATGTATATTGCCATTTTTGAAGCTGATGAATCTGGCCACTTGGTGATTACTCGTTCGCTTAAGATCGTACTTGAACCACCTATAGACACATGGCGGAAAAAGGGTGGCAAACGACTTGCGGATCAACCTACGCTCCTGTAAGATGTTACTTAAAGTGAACAATGAGCTTGGGTAAAAAATAGTGCCTTTCAGTTATCATCCCCCGACAGGGCGCATTTGCGAAGTCTGTGAGCAGTTACATGCTCACGACACCACCGCCCCAATTATCACATCACAAAACGGCAAAGCCTCGTCAGCCAATAACTTCCCTTTTCACAATTGGTACAACTTTGTCTTAGGGTACACACCAGAATTTCCTGAGTACATGCTTAAGCGTGAGGGGATCACTTCAAGCGATTTGGTGGTTGACCCGTTCATGGGTACGGGAACAACGCTGGTTGTCTGTAAAAATGCGAGCATCCCATCAAGCGGAGTGGATGCAAACGACCTCATGGTTGATGCCGCTAGAGTGAAGCTCAATTGGGATATAGACGTTCAAACACTCAATATATGTCGAGATGAACTGCTACATGATATAGAAGTTCTGTTCAGACATTACCAATGGGAGAGCGAAATAGGGCAGCTTTCGCTTTTCGCACATTCAGCAGCTACCCAGCAGGATTATCGTGCCGTTCTCCAACAGCGTCCCAAGCTGCTGTTGGAGAAATATCTCTCTGATAAGCCCTTTGCGCGAGCCACATTGATCGCTGAAGCGATTGAAAATCGTTTTGGCGAAAGTTCACTGCGTCCTTTTTTTGATTTAGCGCTTACTGCCGCAATTGTTCCTATTTCGAACATTCGCTACGGGCCGGGCTTCGGAGTGGTGAAGCCACGAGAGGATGTTGATGTCTTTTCGATTTTTGCCAACAGATTGCAGCGCATGATTACTGACATAGAAAGTGTGGCGGAAGAACAGAAATATACTCTAGCATCCGTTCAGTTAGGGGATGCACGTCAATTGTCACACTATATCGAACCAAACAGCGCCTCGTTGATGATAACATCTCCGCCTTATGCAGGAGATCATGAGTACACCAAACACACGAAGTTGGAGCTTCTGTTTCGCGGTTATGCGAACGATCAAGCTGAAATCAGGGCGATCAAGAAGCGTATGATTCGTGGGTCCACAACCAATCTCTATCGTGAGGATAATGATCGAGAATTAATTAACGATATGAAGAGTATAGGGCTTATTACTGATTGTATACAGCAGCGCCTCGAAGAAGACGGCGCGACGAGCGGTTTTGAAAAACTCTATACAAAACTGGTGTGGGAATATTTCGGCGGGATGTCCATAGCATTGAGTGAATGCTTCAAAGTGCTGCGACCCGGCGGGAAAATAGCGCTGTTGGTAAGTGACAGCCATGCTTTCAAAATGGTACATATTGAAACGGCAGCAATTCTTGAAGAAATTGGTTTAAGACTAGGATATATCAATCCTGAGATTGTGTTGTGGCAGCACAAATCAAGTACGTCACACCGCTACAGTTTGCGCGAAAACATATTGATCCTACAGAAACCTCTCTAGTCTGTCTAGCTAAGTTACTCAGTTGTGCCTATATAGAAATACAGATTAATGCTTAACAGTGGACATGCTTGCTGGAATGATTACAATAGGCGTGACGAAAATTTTCTAAAAGCTAATCATCTGATGACGATCATTTTGCGGGTATCTGATGGACTCGGCAATCAGCTCTTTCAATACGCGGCTGGGCGGCGCTTGGCTGAGGCCAAACAAGTGCCGTTGAAGCTGGATACGCGCTGGTTTAACCGCAGCAGCTTGCGTACTTATAAGCTGCCTCACTATAACATCATGGCGGAAATGGCCAGCCCCGCAGAAATCGCCCGCTTCACGACCCGCAATCTACAGAGTAAAGCGTGGCGGTATTTACATCGCCGCTTGCTGCCACATCCGCTCCGGCGTTACTACAAAGAGGGCAAGAAGTTCCACTACGATCCGCACTTTGATCGGCTGCCGGATGATGTCTATCTGCAAGGCTGGTTACAACATGAGGACTACTTCAAACCTATCGCCGCGATCATCCGGCGCGAGTTGATGCTATGCACGGCCTTAGACAGCGCAAACCTCGCTATGGCCGATCAAATCCGGGGCATAGAAAGTGTGAGCTTACATATCCGGCGTGGTGACTATTTAGAGCCACAAATACGCGCTACTTTTGGGCTGATGTCGCTCGACTATTATGCGCGAGCCGTACAGCAAGTTTCGCAGCGGGTCGCGCAGCCGCACTTCTTTATTTTTTCCAACGATCTGGAATGGGCGAAAGCCAACTTGCGAATCGACTTTCCGGTGACGTTTGTGGACATCAACACTGAAGAACAGGATTACGCCGATCTATACCTGATGTCGCAGTGTAAACACCACATTATCGCCAACAGCACGTTCAGTTGGTGGGGCGCGTGGTTAGGCGAACATCCCTCTCAGGTGGTGTACGCGCCGCATCAGTGGCGGGTGAACCCTAAGCTCAACGCACACAACACCATCCCCGCCCGTTGGCATCTAATCTGAGACGTTAGATCAGGTGCATTTTGGTCTGCCGCCCATCGAGATACATCACGCCGCTTTCGAGAAAGGCGGCGTCCTGTTCCAGCGCGAACGTCAATTCCTGATCGTTCCATTCGGGCACAGGGCAGGTGACGCTGAGTTCGACGGTGTAAACCGTGTTGTAGTTCATGGCGACATCGCCGCGTCCGGGGCAAACCGTCTGTTCCCACGGCAAACCCATCAACGGGCCCGGTTCGTGCAGATAGAACGACAGCGAATGCGAGTAAATTTTTGGCTTGCTGATGCCCGCGTCTTTGGCGCGAGATAGGGCGTGGTTCAAAATCTCGTTGCCGTTCAAGCCCTTGGCCCATGTCCCCGTGAAAATATCTTGCAAGCGGTTGGCCTCGGCCATGCCCGCCCGTAAGCCCGACGGCGCATCGGTTTCGCCGGGTTTGAGTACATAGGCCATCTCTTGATGATCGGTCAGCAGGCGCAGGTATTTGAAGCCGACATCACAGTGAAGCACATCACCGGCGCGAATCACGCTGTCCTGTACACCCCAGCGCAGCACTTCGGACTCGGCGCGATGCCGCCGGAAAAACGGCGGAAACGATACAGGCAAACCGAGATCGGTTGTCGTTTGCCAGTACCACCAGCGCAAATCCTCGGCGGTGGTGACACCGGGAGTAATGACCTCACGCGAGTAGCAGCGCGCCATCACTTCATGGGCGATGCGGCAGGCATGGTGATACAGATCAAGTTCTTCGGGCAAGCGTGATTCCAGCCAGCGAATGCACAACTCTTCTGCCGACTCCATACGCCGCGACTGTTCGCCGCCGAGCGTTTGCGCCAGCTTGTCGCGTAAAGATGCCGTCAGGCCGTCGGCGGCCCAGATCACATCGCTGACGTTGATGCCAATGATTTTGGGATTGCATTCTTCGATCAAGCGCTTAAGCCGCGACCACTGATCTTGATCGTGGTTCAAGCCCCACGCATCGGTCATGAGGCCCTGCATGTTGGTCAACGAAATGTTGTGACGCTCGACACCGTGTCCCGCGCCGCGATCAAAAAAGACGACCATCTGCAAGATCGGGGCCCACACTTCCCAAGGGGAGATCGTCGGGAAAATCGGGTCGTGATTGTCCTCGTTGCAAACGATGATCCACATATCGAAGCCCGCCTCACGCATGACGGCGGGCAAGATGGTCTCGAAGCGCTGGCGCAGTATGTCATTGACGACGCGGGCCTGCTCACGTAGGGGCAGAATTTTGGAGTAATGATTGTTCAATGCGAAACCTTGTCTTTGTAAAGTCAGCAAACACGTCTTAGATTATTGCTCCGCCGAGATCGCGTTGTAAATCCGTTCAAGGTCTTCCACATTTCCACTGAAGCATTGAGCGTTGGTGCGGTTGGCGATGCGGCACATCAAGTCGGAACTAACATCGCTGCCGTAGGCAATCGTGAACACTTTGACACCTTCTACGCTTTCGCCTTCGGGCAAACAGTTAAACATCTGGTTCTCGCTGTTGGTGCTGGCGGTATCCTCTCCATCCGAAAGCAGAACGATGCCGTAAAGGTGTGGATCGTTTTCAGCCTCGTGTTCCGCTCTTAACCCTTCTACCAGCGTGGTTGCTTGGCAGACAGCATCAAACAGCGCTGTGTTGCCCTCAGCGAAAACACCGTTTAGCGTGGCCGTTAGGGGTTCGCTGACTTCACCAACACGCCCACCATCACCAATGGGATAGGGAGTTGTCCCGAAGCCCACTACGTAGATTTCATCGTTGCGATCCAGCCGCCCGACGAAATTAATCGCGCTTTGCAGAGCAGCGGTCATCCGATCTCCTTCCATACTGCCAGATGTGTCCAGCACCAAAATGACAGCCGCTTTCTTTTTGGTCTGGTGGAAGACATCGCGCACTGCGTTGGTGATTTCAGAAGAAGGCGGCGCGAGACCGGGCACAGTTTCTGTTGTCACACGCGGGTCAGTGCCGTTTTCAAGGGCAATCGGCGCGTGCAGCGGCACACTTTCATCGACAGGACGCAGGTAATTGTCAATCGCAAGTGCTTGCTGCTCAGTGCCGAGCAGGAAGTCGAGGAACGTTGTGGCGGCGGCGGCCTGCGCGTCAGTGACCCACTCACTATCCAGCACACAATAAGGATGTTCGCCCCAGAACGTGCCATCTGACGGAAAGACAAACACGAGCGGGAAACGGAGATTT
>JACMMD010000283.1 GCA_014379235.1 Anaerolineae bacterium | reverse complement strand
TCAAAAACCCATACCTGCCGCGCAAACGGGCGAATCTCGTCCTCAATGAACGGGAAGCGCCCAAAGATGGCGACACTTTTGCCAGCCGATTGTTCTGTAAGCCAGTTGGCCGCGTCATCGCTGCTTAGGCGTGATTCATTAATCGGAGTCAAAGCGTTCACCGTCGCCAAACCAACCGCCGCCTCTGTCATATCGCTTGAGCGCAGCCCATATGCCAGCGATTCGGCGGGCACATCGAGCGCGTGATGCCCCGATTGAAAGCGCGCATCGGGCGCAATCGAGTGCGGTGCGGCGGCAACCCCCGCCGCTTGAATTCCGTCATGGCTGCGAACCAGCGATAACACCCAGTTCGCTCCCATGTAGACATCCGTCACCCGCCAACCTATCGGCAGATCGGTTAAGAGCGTTTCCACCAACGGCAGCGTCATGCGTGCGGGTGCATCCCCATATCAAAGCTGACGTTCGACGCAGGATTCAAGTAGGCTTCGGGATTCCTGCGAAAAGACAGCTTACATCCCGGCGCGCAAAAATAGTACATCTTGCCTTCGTGCTCGTAAGTGAACTTCGCGGTGGCTATATCGACTTCCATATGGCACACCGGATCAATCGCAATCCCTGACGCGGTTTCCAGCGCGGGTGCGGCTTCGGCCTCTGGCGTTTCAACTTCCGGCATATCCCAATCAGCAGCTTCTTGAGCGCTGCGGCGGAATTGGACGATTTCCGCGAGGATGCTCAAAGCGATTTCGTCGCCTTGCTGCGCGTGAATATCCAGTCCGGCGGGCGCTTTGATCTGTGCCAGATCGGCCTCGCTGATGTCCTGATCTCGCAGATATTCCAGCACCGCTTCAAAGCGTTTATGACTCGCCACCAGACCGATGTAACGCGGTCTCGCCTTGAGGACGTGTTCCAGCGCCGTTTCGTCAAAGCTGCCATGCGTAGCTACGACCACATAGGTATCGGGGCGGATGTAGTAGGCGATGTCCGCCAGAGAGTTGACCACTTGCGCGGCATCCATCGGAACACCGCCGTCGCCATCGGGTTCAACCGCGACCACATCGTAATTCATCACTTTGCCGAGCGATACCAATGCGTGAGCGACAGGTAGGCTGCCGATGACCAGCAGTCGCGGCTGCGGATACTGCGGCTCGATGTAGATTTCCAGCGTTCCGCCGCTGAAACAGGTGAGCGGCAGGTCGATCAAGCCATCGCGGGGCGTGAGCTGCTGCGGATCAGGTGACAGGCGAATGAAGCGGCTGCGGCCTTCTTTGAGGGCTTTCAACGCTTCACGGATGACCGTTGGCTGCGAACAGCTTCCGCCAATCCAGCCGAACATCTCGCCCGATGCAGTAATCAGGGCCTTGTCGCCGGGTTTACCGGACGTGGGCTTCTCTGCACGGACGACAATCGCCATGACGAACGGCTTATTCTGCTGGAAGAATTCCTGTCCCTTGCTGAAAAAAGTATCCATCTGCCTGCTACCTCACTCACTAACAACCTGCAATCTGTAGGGGCGACGCATGCGTCGCCCCTACGACGGTAACTCCTAATCGCTCACACCCGCCTCGCGCAGGGCCTTCCAGACTTTTTCCGGTGTGATCGGGATGTCGATGTGACGTACACCGAGATGCCAGAGCGCATCCACGACTGCGTTGACGATGGCCGGCGGTGCGCCAACCGTAGGCGACTCACCGAC
>JACMMD010000282.1 GCA_014379235.1 Anaerolineae bacterium | reverse complement strand
CACAGCCATTGGATAACGTCATCGAGTCGTTTACGGATAGACTAAACGTGCGCTTGCTCAGGCAGCCTGATAATCACGGGCCGGGCGCGGCCCGTAACGCGGGCGCGGATGCCGCACACGGTGATTTTCTGGCGTTTGTCGATGATGACTGCCGCCCTGACCCTTTATGGCTGCATGAGTTGGCCAAGGCCATCGCATCTCGCGGAACAGCCGCAGAACGCACGTTGTTCGGCGGACGTATCATCAACGCGATTGACGCTGACCCTTACGCCCGAACCAGTCAACTACTGATGGATATGCTCTATCAACACCACAACACGCCCCCCGAAAAGGCGCGCTTCTTCGCTTCAATGAACATGGCCGTGCCCCGACTCGTGTTCAGCGAACTAGGCGGCTTTGAGCGGCGCTTCTCATGGGTGTCAGAAGACCGCGAACTCTGTGACCGCTGGCGCTTCAATGGACTGCCGTTGTATTACGCCGCCGACGCGCTGGTTTATCATGCCCATCATTCGGGCCTGCGCGAACACTTCAAACAGCATTTCTCCTACGGCAAGGGAGCGTACTATTACCATCACCTACGGGCAGAACGCGGCAGTGGTACGCTGGCCGAAGAAACCACTTTTCACCGAAACTGGCGCTTGTGGCGTGATAACTTACGGGAATACGCTGGCACACATGGCGACGTGTTGAGAGTGGTTCTGCTTCTCGGACTGACGCACATCGCGAACGCCGCCGGATACTTTTCTCAGGTCTTCGCCTACAAGCTAAACCTCAATGCTCAACAGCGTCAATGAACGCTTGACCGGAGCGCTGCGGCGTTTTGCCGGCGACGATATGCTGCTGCGCGTGGCACAGGGCGCAAGCGGCACGATGCTGCTATGGGGCGCTTCGATTCTGCTGACGTTCGTGATACGCTGGCTGTTAGCGCGGCTCATGGGTGCGGCGAATTATGGCGTGTACAGCTACGCCGAAGCGTGGTTCGACCTGCTGATGGTGCTGCCTGTTCTCGGTTTTGATAGCCTGATTTTACGCAGCTTTGCCGCCGATTCCCATGCGGGCCGTTGGGACGCGATACATGGCTTATGGCGTTTTGCCAACCGCCTCAACCTGTATCTATCGGGCGCTTTGATTGCCGTCGTTTTGTTGTTGAGCGCAGCGGCGTTCGGCAGAAGCACCAGCGACAGTGACCCCATTTTGATGCTGACGCTCTGGCTGATGACGCCGCTGTTGCCACTGCGCGCTTATATTCAGTTCGCGTACCACGCTTTACTCGCGCTTGATCGTGTGGTCAGCGGACAAGTACCGCTGCTCGTGATACGGCCAGTGGTGTTTATCGCGCTGATTTTTGGCGCAAGCGCTTGGTTACAGGGTTTTGCTAGTCCGCTCGTGGCCATGCTGGTCAACCTTGCGGCGACGTGTGTTTCGCTGCTGCTGGTTGTTTATATGCTGCGACGGGTACTGCCAGCCGAAGCCACACGAATACCAAGTGAAGGCGATAGACACGGTTGGCTGCGGGCGTCCTTGCCAATCGCAGGAGCGGCGGCTTTAACGCTGGTGAATTCGCGCACCGATACGATTATGCTCGGCCTATTCGCTGACACCAGAGCCGTAGGTATCTACAGCATCGCAGCGCAGTTCGGCATTGTCATGCTCACGATTGATATGGCGGCCTCAACCGCGCTGAGTCCGGTGTTTTCGCGCTTGTATCATGCCGATGACCGCGAAGGTTTACTGCGTGTGACGCAGTTCGCTACACGCGCTATGGTGGCGGCGGGACTGGTCGTTTTATTGTGCTACGTGGTCTTTGGCCAGACGCTGCTAGGGCTTTTCGGCGCGGAGTTTCGAGAGGCATATGGGGCGCTGCTGATTCTATCCGTCGGGCGCTTCGTGATGCTGGCGCAGGGGTCGGTTGTCGCGCTGCTGCAAATGACCGCCTTTGAGGGCGATGTGATGCAAGCCAGCGCGATCAGCGCCGTATTGAACCTCGTTCTTAGCTGGATATTGATTTCACGCTACGGCATAGAAGGCGCGGCGCTGGCCACAACCCTATCACTGATTGTGCGCCGATGGCTGCTCTCGCGCAGTGTCCGCAACCGCCTGCACATCAACCCCAGCGTCAGCTTCTTCAGATAGCGGTGTTGGCTGTTTGGCGGTGGTAGCAAACTCCTCATAGTACGAACGCTCGGTGTTCACAGACCATAAATCGTGATTTTCACCCATCAGGTTTCGGGCCGCCAGCAGCCCCGTGAGCATCGAATGATCTTGATTGTTGTAGCGGTGTAAGCCGTTGCGCCCGATGGTTTGCAGGTTCGTTATACCGTCGAGGTAATGACGGATGACACCGACGTTCTGCATGTAGTGTTCGTCATAAGTGGGATAGGCGCGAAGCTGGCGCACCACTGTGCCATCCTCGACCATGCTGGCCGATGCCAACCCT
>JACMMD010000281.1 GCA_014379235.1 Anaerolineae bacterium | reverse complement strand
CATGATCGAGGCGAAACCAACCCATTCAAGCAGTGGTCTTAATACTCTCCTTCATTATCTTAGATCACCGTTAAACATCCCTTCACACTCACCGTGCTACTTTTAGAGGTGCTAAAACGATTGGTGATTGAACCATTACATAAGGAGCAGCAAGCCTATGCAAAAGTGGACAGCGGCACTGATATTGACAGCGTTTGTTACATTGGCAATCGGTAGCGTTCGCGCTCAAGACCCGATCACGATTGAATACTGGAACATCAATACGGCGACTTTCGGCGGCCCGCAGGTGGATGCGTTGATCGCCAGTTTTGAAGAAGCCAACCCCGACATCAATGTTGAATCGCGCCCTAAAGATCGCTATCCCACCGTCGTTCAGGACGCGCAAATAGCGATTGCAGGCGGCAACCCGCCGGATATTATTCAAATCGGTTGGCCCTACCTCAGCTATACTGCCTCGACTCTCCCTTACGTGTCGATTGAGACACTGATTGAAAATTACAATGGCGAAAGCGCACTAGTGGATATTCCCCAGAATATTTATGACCTAGCGCTAGTTGAGGGTGAGCATGTCGGTATACCGTACTCGCTCTCAAACGCGGTTGCCTACTACAATCCGGCTCTCTTTGAAGAGGCCGGTCTGGATGCGGATAATCCGCCGCAGACGATTGAAGAATGGACAGAAGCCGCGCGCATCCTCAAGGAAACGCTCGACCTACCCATGATTTCGATTGACTACAGCAACGACAACTGGGCCGTTGAAAATCTTATCACCAGCAGCGGCGGTGACCTGCTCGTGTGCGAAGCCGATGGCACTTATGCCGCCGGAGTTGATTCACCGGAAGCCATTCGTGGGCTGCAAACGTGGGCCGATTGGGTGGCCAATGGTTATGCCACCAACGCACTCGATCAGGCGCGTCAGGTGTTCTGGACGGGTGAATCGGGTGCGTTGTTCTGGAGTATCGCAGGACGCGGCGCGATCATGACGAACAAAACCTTCGACGAACTGCGCGCCACCACCTATCCCCGCTTTGGTGATGAAGCGCCGCGCCTGCCAACTGGCGGCAACATGCTGGTGATTATGGCAACTGATCCGGCCCGTCAGGAAGCGGCGTGGAAGTTCGCGCAGCATCTGGTCTCGCCGCAAGGAGTGACGGAATGGACGATGGGCACGGGCTACATCCCACTCATTCCTGAGCTGACCGAAGACGTGAATTACCTCGCGGACTTCTATGCAACCAACCCGATCCAACAGGTCGCCACGAGCCAAATCCCGAACATGGTCGTGTGGACATCCTTCCCCGGCGAAAATGGTTTGGCGGCGGGTGAAGCCCTGTTTCAAGCAGTGCAGGCCGCGCTCGGCGGCGAATCGACTGCTGAAGCAGCATTAACGACGGCAGCGCAAGAAATCAACGAACTAATCGGCGATCAGCCGTGCAGCGTCAGCTAATCGGGATCCGCACTACTAAGATTATGCAGCGTGAGGGCGGTTCGGGGAATCACAAACCGAACCGCCTTCGCCATTCTTATAACCCTATTGATGAGTTCAAAAGCGCGACTGTGACAATCGAAACAGCAGTTCACCATCACAAAAGCGCAGACGAACGCGCACTGATAACTCGCCAGCGGAAACCCTTTCTGCAAAGTTATGCCCCCTATTTATATCTCGCCCCCGCGTTGATCTTCATCGCCATTTTCGTTTTTTACCCATTGGCGCGCACGGTTCAGATCAGTTTTTTTGAGTGGAATATCATCCGCGATCATCAAACCTACGTCGGCTTGGAAAATTATCTACACCTCTTGCGTGATGATGACTTCTGGCAAATCATCAAGCAGTCCATTATGTACCTGACGATTTCCGTTGGAGCTGTCGTCGCGCTTCCGGTGAGCCTTGCTTTCCTAACCCTGCAATTGACAGACAAAGAGATCGATTTTTATCAATCGGTGCTGTTCTTCCCCACTGTGATTGCGACGAGCGTAGCGGTGTTGGTGTGGATATGGTTCTTCCTGCCCACGCGCAGCGGGCTGTTCAACACTGTGCTTCAACCCTTTGGTATTGAAACCATTGAATGGCTGACCAATTCATTCACGGCGCTGCCTGCTGTCGCCATCGTCGCTAACTGGAAAGTCATGGGCTTCCACTTCCTGATTGCGCTTGCGGGGCTAAAAGCCATTCCACGCGATTACATTGAAGCCGCTTATGTCGATGGCGCGTCCGGCTGGGCACTGATGCGTCAGGTGATTTTGCCATTGTTCGCGCCGACGGCCTTGTTTTTGCTCATCATCACCCTCATTCAGGGATTAGAGTATGTATTTGTGCCGATCCGCGTCATGACATTGGGTGGGCCAGCCAATGCGTCGAATAACCTGATGTATGCCGTTTATCAGGAAGGGTTTCAAAATTTTCGCGCTGGATATGCGTCTGCACTATCAGTGATGTTGATCGTCCTGTTCGGTGGGCTGGCCTTTATTCAGTACCGCGTACTGGATCGTCGGGTGCAGTATGAGCGTTAGCTCCCGGCTGCGTGGGATCAATGGAGCGCGGGTGGTTTTCCCACTCATCTCGCTTGTTGTACTGCTGCCGCTGATTTATCAAGTGGGGATTAGCTTCAAAAATCCGCAGCAAATTTTCTCCACGCCAGTGCTGCCGTTCACATTCCCACCGAGCTTTGAAAATTACGTCGCCGTGCTAACGCAAATGAATATCCCCCGTTTCTTATTCAACAGTCTCGTCTTTTCGCTGGGGGTGACACTCGGACAGCTCATACTGGCGATCCCCGCCGCGTTTTCGTTCGCCTACTTCAACTTCCGTTTCAAAAACCTGCTGCTTGGCATCGTACTTATCAGTCTCATGGTGCCGTTCGTCGTCACTTATATTCCGAACTATCTGCTGTTGGCGCAGTGGCGCATGATTAACACGCTTCACGGGATGATCCTACCAATGTTGGGGATTTCGCTGGGCTTTGGCATCTTTTTACTGCGTCAGCACTTCATGAGCTTTCCGCGTGAGGTCATGGAAGCCGCCCACATCGACGGCGCAAACTCGTGGGACGTGCTGTGGCGGGTGCTGCTGCCTGCAAACCTGTCGCCAGTAGTCACGGTTGGGCTATACGTGTTAATCAATTCGTGGAATCAGTTTATCTGGCCGCTTTTGGTCGGTGGTGGCAACCCGAATTCATTCACCCTCACGGTTGCCGTACAGATTTTTTATACCAGCCCCGAAGGCGGTGATTATTGGGGAGCGATCATGGCCGCATCGGTACTGACCAGCCTGCCAACCGTATTGATCTTCTTGCTTATGCGTAAACGCATTCTAACCACATTTGTAGAGGGAGCGGTCAAAGGATGAAAATCCTCTTTATTGGCGACATTGTTGGTCCCGGTCTCAATTATCTAGAACTACACCTTCCCGACATCATCGCACAACACCAACCCGATTTTGTCATCGCCAATGCCGAGAATCTTGAACTTTCCGGCAGCGGTAGCTTTGTGATTGCCGGAATGACACGCGCCAATCTAGAGCGGCTCTGGACGCTCGGTGTGGATGCTGTCACCGGGGGTAATCATTCTTGGGATGGAAACGAAGGCCACACAGTTCACGAAGATGCGCGTGTGCTGCGTCCACTCAATTATGGTGAAATTGCTCCGGGACGCGGTGCTGCGATTCTCGAAAAAAACGGACTGCGGCTCGGTGTGATCAATCTAGCGAGCCGCGATGCGCTGCGACTGGCGGATGATCCGCTCACCGTGATGGAGCGTCAGCTTGACACTTGGGCAGATGCGTTAGACGGTGTGCTGGTCGATTTTCATGGTACATCGACTGAAGAAAAACTCACCATCGCCTATGCAAATGCCGGACGGGTTATCGCTGTCGTGGGCACACACACCCACGTCCCTACCCTCGATCTGCGCGTACTTCCCGGTGGAGTAGCCTATGTGAGTGACGTTGGTATGACGGGGCCGAGCGGTGGCATCTTGGGCTATCACCCGTCAACATTCGTCAGCGCCATGAAAAAGCGTATGTACACCCGTGATGCGTGGCAGTTCGCGGAAGGCCCTATCGAATTGGGCGCTGTATTGGTGACCTGTGAGGCTCGTCGCGCAACGGACATTCAGCGGCTATGACGGTATCACTGCGATAAATATGTAGCCATCCCACCCTCGGTTGCTCTTCAACTCACGATCCTGTTTGCGCTTATAGAGTGAGAGCAAGAGAGACGTTGTAGGTAAGTCTATTGGCAATGGGACGGTGCATTGAGTTAGATGCGCCGTCCCATCGTGAACCAACCTTTTCTTCGACAGATTGCTGCGTGTCTATCGAGGTTTACTCGGCAGCGACCCAATCGTTATACGCTGTCCCCTGCCAGTGATCGGCGGATTCAATGCCAACTGCAAGCGCCAGCGTTGGCGTCAGGTCAATCGACAGCGCTTGGTCAACAATCACGCCATCCACTATCTGCGTACCGCCCATAACCGCGAATCCGAGTAGTTGATCCTGCGACATCGGGCGGGGGCCATGTACGCCTGCGCCCACATTCGGGTTTGCGTCAGCAATCGGCTCTGTACCAACCGCATTTGCGCTCCAGTAGTAGCCGTTGGGGATTTCAATGTACAAATCAGCGCCATGCGGACCACCAATGCCTTCATCACCCATTTCGTCGACGCGGTGAACAGCGGTGATGACCGGTTCCCCCGTCTCTGGATCAACCGCACTGGTCAGCGCTTCCGTCACCTGTGTAACCACATCGTCGTATTCAGCGTCGGTGACGATGCTGCCCATGAACCGTTCACTGTTGATGAAGATGCCGCCCGTATTTTCGCCACCGTAGTAAGCCACCGAGTTTGCTGGGTCGATCACACCTTCGGCGTTGGTGACCAGCAGACCAGCCTCCGCTAGAATACGGTTCGGGTAGACAGTGCGCCATGATGACTGGAAACCATGATCGGTGAACAGAACGATATTCCAGTCACGCCCAGTAGCCTCCAGCGCATCGATTACGCGGCCAAGATGCATGTCCAAATTGCCGTACATTACCTCATCATATGACCATGCCAGCGCGGCATTCTCTTCGTTGTAGACTGGCGATGCTTCATCCATAAAGCCGTAGTAGTAGTGATGCCACTCATCCGGGTAAGGCGAATAGCTGGCATAGAAGTCAGCTTCATTGCGCTCGATTTCCGCGACTAGATTATTGAAGAACCAGTCATTGACCTGTAGGGCGATTTCGCCGTAAATGTTTGGCAGCGCGCCTAGTTCGGTGAGAGGCATAGGCGGAGTCGCGCCGTTGCCGGTGAACGCGCCACCGTCACGCAGATAGTCCTCGATGCGCGTTTCATCGGTTAGGAAGCCAGTGAAATCGCTCTGGAATGTATGCCAGAGTGTAAAGCTGCTGCCGTCATCCGCCAGTTCGGTCAGGCGGAAATGCGTATAGCCCGTCGTGCAGTCGTCTTCCGCGCAAAACGTAGTCATCACTGGCGCGCTGAAGTTTGACGAGTTGTTGGTAAATGGGGTGGCGCTCAAAATGATGGCGTTGGCATAATCGCCATCTGCACTCAACGCGATATGATCGAAGGAAGCACCATCTAGGGCAACAATCAACCCTTGCAGTGCGCCTGTGCTATCGCTGCTGCCATCAATTGTGAAGGCGCGGAACGCTGCGCCTTCGGGCAGGTTTGTCCAGCCTTCCCCATCGGTTTCGACCAGTGGTGTTGTTTCGCTGCCGCCTTCAATCGGCGCAGGAGCGCCCCGGCGTGCAGCATATGGATCTGCGACAATTACATTTTCGCTGAAATCCCCGAAGGACTCTGCGCCCTGCTGCGAGACAAATCCATCTTCAGTGTAAATCTCGAATGGCGACGACTGCGTGACGCTGACGAGGACGGATTCCCATCCCTGACGGGCAGCCGTGATCCAGATCGGCTCAGACAGCAGGTTGGCCGCGCTGAAACCACTCGCGCCGCGTGTACCTATCGTGTATTGGTCGAATGGGGCTGCATGAACGCCGTTGCCTGTCACGCCGTTAACATTGCCATAGCCACCGTTGAAGACCGCCGCATGACCAGCCGCAGTCACACTGGGCCAGTTGCCGACGGTTCGGCGCACCCACACACCCTCGTCGATTAAGCGCTGCACGTTGGGCAGCTTGTCTTCTTCCAGCAGCCGTTCTACAACCCAGCCCGGCGAACCATCCCAACTAATGTAAACGACAATTGGAAGTTCATCCTGTGCAGCAGCAGGCGAAACGACCAACCCGAGTAGCGCAAGCAAAACGGCTATCAACAAACGCTTCACTGTGACTTCCCCACTTAATATGACAACGGAGACTATGGATGGTGGCGCAAGCAAGTTAAATCGATGTTGTCACCCGGTTAATACTCATGCATAACCAGCACGCGCTACCCACCTTGTGCGGCGAACAGAATACTCCAGCCGCCTGACGCGAAAGCAAGTTCGAAATAAACGGACCCACTGTATAGCAGGTTTCATTTTTGAATGTTAAACGCGCTGCCTAATACGTTTAAACTTTAGATCATCATCGACCCGTATCCTATCCGAATTGTCATGACCCAATGTGGATACGCGGATAGAAAACGATGCGCGATGACGTTTCGCTCTCAGCTCTATCGGGAACTCCTCCAGCCTCAAAACAAACGGCATCAACGTTCATCCAGACTATCATGTCACGGCGCTCTCGTGAATTGTTGATCGCGCTGCTGTATTGCAGTCCGGCGCTAATCATCTTCGCCTTATTCACTTATTTTCCGTTTTTTCGCGCCATTTTCCTCAGCTTGCATGTAACCAACCCTGCTGGACAACCTGTCGCGTTCAATGGTGTCGACTACTATCTGCGTGTGCTCAATTTCGACGGCAGTGGGCGCACCGAGTACCTTGAGAGCATTGTCACAAGTTTTCAATTTATGTTGATGGTCGTCCCGTTTGTAATCATTATCAGCGTCGCTTTGGCGCTGCTGGCGACCACACGGGTACGCGGGATCAAAATCTTTCGCACGATCTTCACCAGCACGGTTGCCATTTCGCTCTCAAGCGCGGGGCTGATCTGGGCATTAATCTACAATCCATCCACAAAAGCAACCGTATGGCTGGTTGATCTGCTCAACGTCAATACGCCCAGTTTACTCGGCAGCAACGCGACGGCACTCCCGGCGGTAGCCGCGCTGACCATCTGGGCGGGCATCGGGTTCAACTTCATCATTTCACTCGCCGGCCTCCAAGCGATCCCGAGCGATCTCTACGAGAGCGCCGCAATCGATGGCGCTGGACGTTGGAAAACGTTCCGTTATATCACCCTGCCCATGCTGTCACCGACGCTGCTCTTTCTGATCGTTATCGGCACAATCGGCGCGCTGCAAGCCTTTACCCAGTTTTATCTACTCATCCCTGACTCGCCGAACACGGTCTTTGTCTATGAAACGTACAGAGCCTTCTGGTACGACAACCGCTATGGTCTCGCTTCGGCGATGTCAATCATCATTTTTATTATTCTTGTGGTCTTGACTGCTATCCAGTACCGCGTGTTGGAACGAAGGGTGCATTACCAATGAACATCTCGCAGCCCCAAAAGCGCCACAGCCTTCCGTTCTTCGCGCTGGTCTACCTCATGTTGATCGTTTCAGCGATTGTGTTGTTGTGGCCATTCATTTTCGCACTGTCGATTGCCCTTCAAGGGCCAACGATCTCGCCCGATATATTGCCACCCGACCTGTTCAACCTCGATTGGGGCATCTTCATCAACGTGTTTCAAGATGAACCGCTTGTCATTCGTTGGATTCTTAACTCGTTCGTCGTTTCAACGGGCGTCACAATCGGCGTGATTGTTTCTTCATCGTTGTTTGCGTATGCGCTGGCGTACTTCAACTTTCCGGGAAAAACGATCCTTCTATTCATCGCGCTTGGCTCGTTGATGGTTCCGTTCGAGGCGACGCTCATCTCGAACTATCTGTTTGTCGCGCAAGCCGGTTGGACGAACACTTATCAAGGCTTGATTACGCCGTTCATCGCCAGTGGCTTCGGTATTTTCCTCATGCGCCAATTCTTCTTGACGCTCCCACGCGAACTGTACGACGCTGCGATGGTCGATGGCTGCGGGCGATTCCGCTATTTGTGGCTAATCCTCGTGCCACTCTCGCGCCCTGCGATTGCGACGCTTGCGGTCTACACGTTTTTGAGTACATGGAATCAATTCTATTGGCCGCTCTTGGTCACCAACGCCACCGAATGGCGCACTACTCAGGTAGGCATCACTATCTTCCGTAATTTCGAGGGTGGGGCGGTTTACAACATGCAAATGGCAGCCACCATTATCGTGATGCTTCCCACGCTTGTGTTATTAGTTCTCGGTCAGCGCCAGCTCGTAAGTGGTTTGACGGCAGGCGCGGTCAAGGGTTAAGAAAATGGTCTTTCGTCTATCTAGGAGAAAAACTGCATGAAGAAGATAAGCGTATTCGTCTTTTCGTTCCTCCTCCTCGCACTGCTGGCATTTGGCATGACAATTTCGCCATCGGCGCTCGCACAGGACGCTGCGACTAACACACCCGCTCCGACAATCACCCCGGTTCCTCCAGTCGCACGTCCCGAAGGGTCAATTGAAGTGACCTTCTGGTATGGTCTGGGCGGTAGTCTTGGTAACGTCGTGCAGGAAGTCGTCAACCAATACAACAGCAGCCAGAGTCTTTACTATGTCAACGCGGTCTTCCAGTCCAGCTACGAGGACACGATCAACACCATCAACGCGGGTTTAGCAAGCGGTGATCTGCCCGATCTGGCGCAGATTTTCGAGGCGGGCAACCAGCGCATGATCGACACGGGTCGCATCATCCCGGTGCAGCAGTTCTTCGAACGAGACGGTATGACTGATGTGATCGAAGACATGGAACCTGCCGCGCGCGCCAACTACGAAATCAACGGTACGCTGTATTCCGCGCCGTTCAACTCGTCCACGGCGATGCTCTACGTTGACCGCACGGCATTCGCGGAAGCCGGTTTCGACGCCGGTGAGCCAATGGTCACCTTCGACCAAGTGGCGGAATATGCGCGCGCACTGACCGAAACCGATGCCAGCGGCAATGTCACCCGTTACGGTTTGGGCATCTACGCCGAAGGCTGGTTCTTGGAACAGATTCATGCCGTACACGATACTTACATGGGCGCGCCCAACAATGGTCGCGGCAGCGAACGTATGTCCGAATACGCTTATAACAGCCCGATTGGCGTACAGTGGGTGGAATTCCTCAAGGGTTTGGTTGACGAAGGCGTGGCCGTGTACTACGGCCCAGCGGCAGGCGGTTCCGGCGCTTCGGCGGCAGCGTTCGCTAACGGCGAGGTCGCTATGCATTTCTCCAGTATCGCCAGCTTGCGCGGCTTGATCGCAGGCGCACAAAACGGCGGAGCGGGCGTCGAAGTTGGTGTTCTGTATATGCCCCGCAACGAAGGCATTACTGGCAAGACCATTGTCGGCGGCGCATCCCTGTGGATCACCGACGCTGGCTCCGTCGAACAACAGGAAGGCGCGTGGGACTTCATTAAGTTCGCGCTCACTCCCGAAATTCAGGCATTCTGGTCGATTAACACCGGTTACTATCCCGTTGTGCAGGCAGCGTATGACCTGCCGGAAATGCAGGCGGGACTCGAGCTGTACCCTCAGTTCCAGGTCGCCATCGATCAAATCCGTTTGACCGACATCACCGATGCGAATACCGCGCACGTCTCTGGCATCTTCGTGCCTTATCGTACACACTACGTCGAAGCGTTTGATCGCTACTTCCGGGGTGAATTCGCCACTGCGCAAGAAGCACTTGACAGCGCCGTTGCCATCTCGAATGAACAGTTGGAAGAATACAATCTGACCATCGGCAGCTAGTCGTTCGTCGTTCGTCAAATAAAATGAACAGCGGTATCGGATTGCAATACCGCTGTTCATTTGCGGGTAGAACGTCGCTGCTAAACGCTGTATGAGCATCTGGCATTTACTACCTGCCGCCTTCTCCAAATGTGGTTAAGATGCTTCACGACGCATCTTCTTCTGAACTATCTAGATTTCCAATAGCAGAGCTTTCACCGACAGTGGTTGTTCCACACTTTAGGTAGAAAGCGGTTCAAATCACTATACAGAGTGGTCGAATGCAGCGCTTTGTTAGATTTTATCGCTCTGTTCCACCGTGATGACGACTTTGCCTCTTGCGTGTCCTGCTCCAAGATAACGGAGTGCCTCAGACGTCTCACTCAAGGGGTAACATCTATCTATAACTGGCTTGACCTCGCCAGCCTGGAGAAGCTCACCCATGAAGGTCAAATCGTTCCGGTTGGGATGTGCCGTCCCCATGCTTCCCATTTTCTTACTCCCGGTCATTGATAGCAACGATCCTAAGAGCATACCCTGGAATATTTGCGCCATGGTG
>JACMMD010000280.1 GCA_014379235.1 Anaerolineae bacterium | reverse complement strand
GTTTTCATGGCGCTGGCGATTGCCATATTCTGGGGCAGCTTCGGCGCGCCCATCGTATCGGAATTGTTCTTTAGCACCGACATCACGCTCGGCGCGGAATATTTCAACAGCGTGACACCGCCGCTCTTTCTCGCGCTGTATGTGCTGATGGGTGTCGCGCCGCTGTCGGCATGGGGGGCGACATCGCTGCCCCGCCTAGCGCGAGGGTTAGCCGTCCCGCTCACCTTAACCGTCGTGACACTCATCGTACTGGTTGTCACGGGTACGACCAGTTTTGGCGCGCTGCTTGGTTACGGCATCGTGGTGATGGCCGGCTATGTGGCCGCGTATGAGATTTATCGCGGCGCGGCAGCACGACATCGCGGTCTTGGCGAAAGCTGGCCCGGCGCAGTCGTCGCGCTGTTTGCGCGTAATCGTCGGCGGCATGGCGGCTATCTGGTACATCTTGGCATCACCGTCATCGGAATTGGTGTCATCGGCAGCAGCCTTTTTCAAGTCGAGACACAGCAAACGCTGGCGATTGGCGAAAGCCTCAATGTCAGCGGCTACACCATGCGTTACGACAATTTTGAGGGCGGCCAAATCGCGGAAGATGGGCGCGTGATGGACATCGCGCAAGTGACCGTCATTCGCGGCGGCCAAGAAATCGCTACCCTGCGTCCGCGCCGCGACAGCTTTATCAACGCCGATGGCACAGCTACACCGATGACCATCGCCGGAGCGTACAGTACCATCGAAAACGACTTCTATGTACTGCTGGTCGCGTGGGAACGAATGGGTACAGGCGGCGCGACCTTCAAGGTGTTCATCAATCCGCTCATCAACCTCGTGTGGTGGGGCGGGCTTATCTTGATGATCGGCACGTTCATCGCCGCGTGGCCCAAAGAGAACGCGCCATCGCTGGCCCGCGAAAGCTCGAAAGGCAGACAGCGCGCAGGGGTTACGGCATGAAATGGCAGATCATTTGTAGGGGCGCTTCGCGAAGCGCCCCTACCATCGTTCTTACGATACTGGTTGCATTAGTGCTTGTCTTGCCCGCATTGGCGCAGGATAGCACCGTTAGTGACGATGATGTCAACGCTGTTGCCGGACGGCTATATTGTCCGGTATGCGAGAATATCCCGCTTGATGCCTGCGGAACTGCTGCCTGCGCGGAATGGCGCGACGAAATTCGTGTCCAGCTTGAGCAAGGCAGGACACCGCAGCAGGTCGTGGAGCGTTTTGTGGCGCAGTTCGGAGAGGCGGTTGTTGGCTCGCCGCAAGACCCGACGCTAAGTACACTCTCGCTGCTCACGCCGTTTCTCATCGGCGGCGTAGGGCTGATTGTCGGCGTGATAACGTTCCTGCGCTGGCGCAGCGGCGCACAAAATGATCATTTCGCGTTTGATGCACTTCACTCAACAGCGGTGACCTATAACGGTCAGCCGCGCAGCGATGACGATTACCGCGCCCGTATCGAGCGCGATTTACTGGAAAGACGCTAACGGTTCTCCTGCCGGAGATCGAAATGGCCGGTCATAAACAGGCATTCAATGAGCGACGTAACCGAACCAATCTCCCTTACTGAAACACCCGCCCGTCTGCGCCGTGGCCTCAGCCTCGGCTCAATCGTGCTGCTGATTGGCGTGGCGATGGTGGCGGTGGTGTTTGGCGTAGCGTTAGCCCGTCAGAATACGACGCAGCCCACCGACGGCCCCGCGCCCGATTTTGCGCTGACCACCTTCGATGGTGAACCCATTCGCCTGTCCGATTTACGCGGTCAAATCGTCATCGTGAACTTCTGGGCCAGTTGGTGCGGCCCCTGCCGTGACGAAGCGCCCGCTCTGCAAGCTGTCTGGGAACGCTATCAAGATCAAGGTGTGGTCGTGCTTGGCGTGGCTTACACCGACATCGAAGCCGACTCGCGGGAATTCATCAACGAGTTCGGCCTCACCTACCCCAACGGCCCCGATCTCGGCACGGAAATTTCTAAGCAGCGTTATCACATCGTCGGTGTGCCGGAAACGTTCGTCATCGACCAAACGGGCAACGTTGCAGAATTTATCTACGCGCAGGTCAGCGAGGCCGGTCTGACCGCGACGATTGAACGCCTGTTGGCGCAAGGTTAAACGCCGCCATGAGTACCGCAGGTTGGTTTATCGCGCTGGTGCTGGTGGCTGTGGTGGTGCTGTTGATTACCGCGCCGCTTCTCGGACGGCGTTCATTGGTCAAGCGTGACGATACGTTGCAGCGCGATCAGCTTGTGGCTGTCTACGAGCGTGTGCTGAACAACCTGCGCGACCTTGACGAGGATTTTTCGACGGGCAAAATCCAGCCGGAAGATTACGAACAAGAGCGTGAGATGTGGATACAGCGCGGTGTTCAAGTGTTGAAGGCGCTCGACGCTTTCGCGCCAGAGGCGACAGAACCAACCAGCGTAGACGATGAAATCGAGGCCCGCATCGCTGAACGACGCCAGCAGTTACACAAAGAAAATTCATGAGTCATCTAAAATACAACAGTTTTACCGCAGAGACGCAGAGAAGCAGAGGGGCAGAGAAATATAATAAGTATTTCTGCGTCCCTGTTCCTTTGATCCTTTGCGGTATGCTTTTTCTTATAAGCGCTTGCAGTGGGCTTGGTGGAGAACCGCGTGTGGTGGCGACACTGCCGCCTGCGACGAGCATCGCGCCGCCTTCACAGCCGCCAGATGTGGCCGCTGGCGCGGCTATCTTCGTGGAGAACTGCACTGCTTGTCATGGGCAAACGGGACGTGGCGATGGGCCACGCATTGGCAGCGGCGAACAGCAAGTCCCCTTCCCACCCGGCGATTTTCACGATTGGGAACACGTCAGCGCTAAGACACCGCTCGATTACTTCACGATTATCACCAACGGCAACCTCGAACGGTTGATGCCACCTTGGGGCGGGTCACTTTCCGACGAGGAACGCTGGAACGTGGCGCACTACATCTACGCGCTGCGTTATACATCGGAGCAAATCGAGGCAGGCGCGGCGCTGTGGAACGATGTTTCGGATACCGTGACTGAAGCGCTTGGCGACCCCGCAGATCCCGCACAGATAATTCGCATCAGTGACGCCAATCTCGCGCAGGGTATCGCAGGCGAACTCAGCAGCACAGACGATCAGCACGCCGTTATCGCCTACATCCGTTCGTTGGGATTAGCCAATATCGACGCACTGGCCGCTCTGCCAGAAGCCCAACCCGAACAGCCCAATGCTACCGACGAAGCGCCCGCGCCCGAAGGCACAGCCGAAGTGTCAGCCAGTACGGTTGGCACGATCACAGGTACAGTCAGCAACGGCACATCCGGCGGCGAAGTCTCAGCAGAGTTGACCGTAACGCTGCATCAAGTGGACAGCGATTTCAACGACGAAACCCTCGAAACCACGATTGATGCAGATGGCGCGTTCACCTTTGAAGATGTCAGCCTCGACCCCGCGCTGACCTATGTGGTCGTCGCCACCTATCGAGAGCGCAACTTCGTCAGCGACATCGTTCAGCCGGACGCGGAAGCGATGTCAGCCGGAATGCTCGAACTGCCTGTGACGATCTACGAACTCACGGAAGACCCGGCGGTGATCGAAATCGCCAGTATGGTGTCGCAGATCACAGGCATTGGCGAAGGCTTGCAAGTGGCGCAGGTCATCAACTTCCGCAACGC
>JACMMD010000022.1 GCA_014379235.1 Anaerolineae bacterium | reverse complement strand
CGAAGAGTTGAAACTGAGTCAGACCAATACCGACGTATGGCTCTGCCCATTCGTCATCGCGGTAGGCGGCGAGGGAAAATGCAAGCTGCGAGCTTTGGTAGTTCGGAATCGAGTCCCAGTAAAGCTCCCAACCGCGTGCGAGATAGGATTCGGCGCTGGCGACTTGTGTCGCTGCTGCTACCAATGGCGTCGGGGAAGCGGAAGGCAGCGGCGTTGGTGTGCGTGATGGGGCGCTCGGCAGAGCCGTATGAATACTGGTCGTTTGGGATACTGGCGCTGCTGGAGACGAGAACGCCGCCGGGTTGGCCGTCGCGGTCAGCAGTTCGAAGAACATCGCGTTGGCGGTGCCCTGTAGGTCTACCGTTGCCGTGGACGCGGCGGCTTTGGCGGTTTGTGTAAAGCGTTGATCGACCAGCGCCATAAGCGTTTGCTGTTGGGCCGTTCCGTCAAGTTGTGCCAAGACGCTGCCGGTTGACATCAGGACGATAACAAAACTGAGCAGCAATAGCAGCGAAACGACTCCACCAGCAACAATATTCCCTCGACGCATAACTACCCCCAAGAAATAATCTTAATGTTCTATGCGGTTAGTTTACCATCAACTAAGGGATTTGGGATGTAGGGTTGTAAGTTTACAGTCGTCAGTTTGCAGTTTTCAGCGATGCTCGGTGGTTTTTCAATAACAGTAGAAGTTACGCAGTTGAAGGTTGATTCTTACTCAGACAGTGGGTTTAAACCCACTGTCTTTCCGGTCAACTGCGTAAGTCCTAAACAGATGGCGAACGACTATTGAGTGACTAATGTCAGCGTGTTCAGCAGCAGATCGAGGGCGAAATAACCGAGCGCGACAGCGCATATCAAGTTCAGCCAGCGCACGGTTTGAGGGGTCACGAAGCGCCGCCCGAAGCTGATGAGCGTGGCGATGAAAAAAGCCCACACGAATGCCGCCAGCATAAACCCCGCGAAGAACAGCGCGAACTGTCCGATCTCCGGCGCGGGGCTGGCGAGATCTGTGGCGACCATGCCGCCGCCCACGCCAAGCCAGAAGGCAATCGCCTGCGGATTCGCCAGAGAAAGGGCCACGCCTGTCACAAAATGACCGTTGTAACGTCTAGCGGCTGTGTTTTCAGTCTCCGTTTGTGCGGGGCGATACCATGCTTTGAGTGCGCCCCATGCAAGGCGCAGCAGCAGTACCGTCCCAACCCCGCCGAGCAGCAGTCGAGCGGCGGCGTTTTGTACCAGAAAGGCTGCACCGATGAGCGCGATCACCGCCCATGTCGCATCGCCCACCAGCGACCCAAGCTCAACCAACAGCGCGGCCCGAAAGCCGCCTGTCAGCCCGCGCCGTGTCGCTTCCGCCGTGATGATGCCAGGGACAATGCAGAGCGCGATGCCCAGTCCGAAGGCCGTTAGAAAAACCGAGTTCATAAGTGCCCGCTGTTCGAAAATAGAGTGAACGGCCAAGAAGAAAAAGCGTATCACAAAGGTACAAAGGGTCAAAGGAAAATAACCAACCCGTAAGGGCGGCTCGTGAGCCGCCCCTACCCATTGAATCTTTGTTGGTGGTTCAAAACGCTTTTGAGGCTGGTCATTCCAAAAGCCGCGCATCACCCGTTATAATCCGATGCCTATGAACAAATCGAAACTGCTCAAAATCGTTGTTGGTCTCGGTGTAGTGGCGCTGGTATTGGGCGCGGGACTGGCGCTCGACCTCGCTAATCGGGGTTTGGCGTGGCGGCTGTTCTGGTCGCTGACAGGCGAAGAAGCGCCGCTCGCACAGGTTCGCGGCATGGTCGAATGGGCGGGCAACGCGATTCGCCCACAGCCGAACACAGCGCCGCTGGTGCCGATCAACCACGTTGATGTGAATCCCTACGGCATCAATACTTTTTTGCAGCTTGAAGTCGAGCCGCAGAAGCGCGAACAGCAGGTGCAGATGATTACCGATATGGGCATTCACTGGCTGCGGCAGGAGTTCCCATGGGAAGACATCGAGATACACGGGCGCGGCGATTTCATTGACCGCCGCAACGACCCCAACGGAGTCGATGCGTGGGCCAAGTACGATCAGATCGTTGACCTTGCCGAACAGTACGGCTTAGAGTTTCAAGTGCGCTTGAGCAACCCGCCGCGCTGGACGCACAGCAACCCCGATGGCGGCGATATGGCCCCGCCGGACAACATTCAGGATTACGTCAACTACGCGACGGCAGTGGCCGAGCGTTATCAGGGGCGCATCCGTTACTACCAAGTGTGGAACGAGCCGAACATCTACCCCGAATGGGGCAATCACGACATCAACCCCGAAGCCTACACGACAATGTTGTGCCAGACGTATTCGGCACTCAAAGCCGTTGACCCGAATATTGTGGTCGTCAGCGGGGCGCTTGCACCGACGGTTTCACTGACCGGGCGCGACCTCAACGATTTCGTGTTTTTGCAGCGCATGTATGATGCTGGCGCTGGCGAGTGTTTCGATGTGCTGGCGATGAACGGCTATGGACTCAACAGCGGCCCGACGGATCACCGCCTGCGCCCGACGACGGTGAACTATGCGCGGCACGTCTACATCCGTGACATCATGGTGGCCAACGGTGACGAGGATAAAGCGATCTGGAT
>JACMMD010000279.1 GCA_014379235.1 Anaerolineae bacterium | reverse complement strand
GCCCTGCTGCTGATCGTCATCGGTGGGCTGGCGTTGATTACGCTCGGTTGGGTGAGCGTGGTTGCCGTTGGCAACCGCGTCGGCTGGTTCGACCTGCCCACGCTGGCCCCTATCAGCGACGAACGCATTTTGTCCAACGTGCGCGACGATCTCGAAAACCGCGCTTTGCTGGACGGAGTGGTGCATCTGCCCGACGATCAACTTTACCTCTCGCAAGCGGGCGGCACGCTCTACAGCTATGATCCCGAAACGCAAGTATGGAACGACGAAACACCATTCGCGCCGGACGCGGCGGTCAGTCAAGATTTTGCCGCGCTGCGTTCGGGCTGCGGCGCGGAACGCGGCGCGAACGTGCCATGTGCCGATGCTGACTCACTTTGGGCGTTGGGCAGCGATGGCAGCCTTGCACGGCGCACGTCAAACGGCTGGCAGATCGTCGTCGCTAACACGGCCTTGACCACGCTTGATGGCGAACCTATCACGCAAGACCAGCTAACCAGCGCCGCCGTAGCGTCGGACTCCCAATGGCTGGTGGTGGGCACACGCGAGAACGGCATCGGCATCTACAACAGCGCGCAGCATCGCTGGCTTGAGACAACGATCAACGCCGATTTGAACGCCCTATCAATTACTAAAATCGTGTGGTGGGATGGCTATTTCTGGATTGCCACGCCGCAGGGTTTGGGGCGATTGACCATCAGCGACAGCGAACCCATATTCGAGCCTGTTGCCAACAGCGCCAATGTTATCGACCTAGACCTTGACCCCACCGAAGAAAATTTGTGGGTGCTGGAACGGCGCGCCTGTGCTAATGACCGCGCCGATGAAAGCTGCACATGGTTGGGTGTCATCGACAACGCCGACAACCTTGACGCTGAACCGCAAACCATCATCAATGAACAGAACCACTACGCCGATCTTGACCTAACGTCGGTGAATTTCGCGCAGCAGATTAGCGATGATTTGTTCCTCGCGGGTGATGCGGGACTGTATCAATATGGCATCGATACGCATACGTGGGAGCGTTTATTCTCGCGGCCTGTCAGTGCGACACTGCCGCAAAACGAGTCGTTTTTCTACGCCGGAGCGGGGCGCATCGGGCAGATCAGCGCGCAGGAACCGCAGCAGTGGACATTCGCCAACCATGACGTTTTGCAACTGCTGGCAGATCGCCCGAACGAAGTGCTGGCTTTAGCCAATAGCGACGATGAGATAACAGCGCTGGTTTCGTTGTCCACTCAGTCGGGGGCATTCACGCCGATCTTCGACGGCGGCGGCACACACTACGACCCGGCCAGCTTTACGCAGGCTGTCGCTTTAGGCGACACGGTGCTGTTCTTGGGCGAGGGCCGCGGCACGTTCCACAATACGCGAACCCGCGCCTACGATGATTTGCCCACAGAAGAATCCGGTGTTCCTGAATGGCTGTCCAGTGCCAACACGCGGCTGTTGACCAGCGGCGAAATCGTGTACGGCATTGTGTCGAATGGCCGTCGCAGCGCCGACATTTACCCGCTGCCTATTTCGCTGCTGCAAGAGGCCGCTAACTTCACTGATGGCACAGTCGCCGCCGTCGAATCGATCACTCTGAATACAGGCATCGATCAACAGTGGGCATGGGGCGAAAATCGTATTGGCGTTCTCGGCACGAACGGCGTGGTTTCGTTCATCGATTCAACAACTACGCCACCAGTGATCGACGTGGCTGGCGCGGCTGAGGTCGGTTTGATCGGGTTCAGCCCGCGTGACGCTGCCGTGTTGAGCAATGCGCTGGTACTAACCGATGGCGCGCAGATATTGGCTTACGATGTGCAAAGGCGCGGTTGGCTAGAGATCAACAACCCCATACCGGATATGCCCATCAAGCAGCTTCTGTCGCTCGAAGACCAAATATTTCTACTGACCGATGATGGACGCTTGATCGACCCTAATGAGCAAACGTTGATCGGCGGCGGCCCGTTCACCATCCCCGATGAAGCCATCAGCGATGCGCTGGTTGACGACGCTGGCGCGTTTCTGTACCTTGCAGGTAACGGCATCGTTGAGCCATATGACCTGACAGCGCGGCAGGTTCGGGAAGGCTGGAATGTTCCGGGCGCGGGCGATGTTCTCATCGAAAACACCGTCGACGGTCAGCCGCTTGTGCTGACCGAGTCATTCGCGGCGTTGGGTGAGCGCGCCATTTTGCCGACGGCGGGTGCGGTGCTTGAACTGTCCTACGACGAAGCCAGCCGCACTATTTGGACGCTGCGACAGGGCGAAGATCATCCGTATGTGATGTCGCATCCGGTTGGCCAGTTAGATGACCTGAGCGCCAGAACGTGCCTATTCCGCCAGACGAGCGCGGGCGCGGATGTTCAGCGAGTGTTCGATGCGCGCACGCCGCCCAACGGTCTGGTGATCGTCGGCACGAACGCGGGCATCAAATTTTACAGCCCGACGGCCCGCTCGTGGTACGACTCGACATTGGACGAAAGCGCCGAGGATTTAAGACTGTATACGCTGGATAATTACCTGCTGACGGTGAGCCAGACCAGCGACGGCGAGTATGCGCTGGCGTTTGTCGATGCCAATATGGTCAATGTGCCGCATAGCTGTTCCATCGGGCAGATTTCACTGACGCAGGAATTTACGGCGCAGTCGGTGGCGGTGGCGGTTGATGAGGGGACAGGCCGCGCCGCATGGCTGGACGAAGCTGGTCACCTTATTCAGTGGAGCAGCGGCACGACGGAAACGCTGCTGACTGAATCGGAAGATGCGCCCGAAACCGAAAATTTTCGGCGCGTATATAACCGTCAGGCGGCGGGGTATGTGTTGTTCACGACAGAATCGGAGTTGTGGCTGTACGATCTACGCCAGCGCGTTTGGCGTCCGATTACGCTGTCGCTGCCAGAAAACGCGCTCAACGTCACAATCGTAGACCTCAACGCCGAGCGCTCACGCGGCAACGAGATCATCACGGCGCGCATGAGCGATGGCAGTTTCTATTATGGCCTGTTCGTGCCATCGGGCGATGAAGTGGCACTCGTGCCCGTGTATGCGCCCGTCGTTCCCGATGATAGGCTGCCCGACGACATTGACCTTGATACACTGGTCGACGTTCAGGAACGGGCAAGCGACGGCTCCGTGTGGACGCTGCTGCTGAATGACCGTGTGCTGTACTTCAACACGGGACCGCGCACATGGTCGCAAACGACGACGCGCTTTCCGGCGGATGACACGCTCGAATTTCAACGCGGCGCGGGTGTCGGCGTGGTCATCGGGGATAATGAAAATAGCTGGTGGATTGGCGAAGGCGCGGGCGAACATCCCCTGCGCTTTACGCGCTATGAGCCGACAGTCAGCGATCAGGCGGCGGCCCTCGACGGCGGTTCGCAGGTGTGGCGCTTGACCGAACGCGGCGAAGTTCAGGTATGCAGGGCTGGCGCGGGCGCTACCGATGACGCTGAGGACGACCTGTATACGTGCGACATTTTCTACAGCCCGTTCATCATCAACCCCGCTGACGTATTTCACGCCTTCGAGTGGGGCGAGGCGGTTCTGCTGGAAACGACAACCGGACTGCGCGCTTTCGACGTTGAGCAGGGGATAGAAACGCCGCTCACGGCTGAGATCGCGGCGTTCAATTCGATCAACGCCAGCCTCGAAATTGACGACCACCTGTTTTTATACAGTGATTCGCGGGATACGCTGCTGGTTCTGGCTGAGGATTTGAGCGGCGCGGTTTTCGAGATCAGCGATTTGCGTCAAGATCAGGATGGCCGGTTGTGGGCGCGTTTCGTCGATGGATGGCGTTATTACAGCAATGGGGATTTCGTCGCGGCCAATGCTGGCTTGAGCGTGTTTCCTGCTTCGGGTGGCCCGGTTACGGCGCTTGATACGGCGGGGCGGCTGTATCGCTGGCAAAATTCTCGCTTCGTGGCTGATCCTCTGCCACTGCCGCAAAGTATCACTCCGACGAACATCAACTTCGCGCTGCAAGACGTTGATGGCGATTGGTGGCTGTTGGCCGATGAGCAGCTACAGCACGTCATCCGCGAGGAGTGTGTGAGCGACAGCGCGCTGTATCCGCTGTCAACCGAAGTGGCGCGCCAAACCGAGACCGCGATTCCTTTAGCGACGGAAAGCGCCAACGCCACTCGCGCAGCCGCGACATTAGCCGCTGAAACCACCGAAGAAGCGACAGAAGCCGTTCAAAGTGCGCGGCTGATTACGCTTGATGACATCGTAGCAACCGCCGCCAGCCTATCACCTGCTAACACACCGACACCGATTCCGTGCTTGTTCACCAGCGAGACGGTCAGCGCGGACGGCATCACCGACGTGGTGAGCGTGTCCGTTGAACGCGGCGCGCTGGAATTGGTTGATCGCAGCGGGCGCGTTTTCCGCGTCGATACTGACACGCTGACGACTGACACCAGCGATCAGCCGGAACGAGTGCCTGCGTTCGCACTGGATGATGATTGGGACAGCCTGAGCGCAAACGTCGTCACCCTGCCCGATGGCCAAACGGCCTACGATCCGGTGATCGCGCTCGAACATCCCGCAACAGAAACGCCCGAAGCGCTGCAAATACGGCGGGTCAGCGGCATCACGGCCACCATCGCGGAACGCGGCGCTTTCCCCGACGAGTTTGAACTGCCACGAGCGCTCAACGCGGGCTGGCTGCGTTGGAGCAGGCGAAGCAACGATTTCACGCTTGAAACCAGCGACGGCCCTACCGCATATCCGCCGGACGCATTGATCGTTGACGGCGAGTTTCTATTCGAGGACGTAAACGCGCTGCTGGCGCTGAACATCGATGCCTTCCACGCGGCCAACCGTTATGGGTTGTGGCGCTACAGTACGCCGACGCTCAACCTGAACGACGAGACGATCACGTTTTATCCGCAAACACTAACCGCTACTGCGGCTACGCCCATGACAGCGGCGCACCGACGTTTCTATTCCGGCGGGCGCGTGTATGCGATCCGCGCTGGCCAACTCGTGCGCGAAGATGTGGCCGATCTTGGCTTTCAGATTGGCGACGTGAGTTTCAACGAAGTTCCGCTCGAAGGCGAAATCAGCGTCACGGCGCGGCTGAGTGATGGCACACAGCGAAACGTGCTGCTTGACGACGGCTTTTTGTGGGATGCCAACCGCCGCCAAGTGGCTTTCGCAGACGGCGAACTGCTGCTGCAAAGCGACATCGGCATTCATCCGGTTTCAAGGCTGGAAGATTTCGATGTCGAGTTGGATGACCTCAGCACGGGCGAGGGCATCTTGCAAAGCGAAGGCGGCGGACTTTTCATCTTCAACCCCACCAGCGGCGTATGGTATCAACGCGGCGCTGACGGTTGGCAGCGCAATGTGCCGAACCCGCTCACCAACCGCGAACTGTTCACGACACCGTTCTGGACATGGCGGCTGAACAACACCGCGCTCGACATCACGCTTGCGGGCGAGGCGCAGAACTTCGCGTTCACAACGGCAAATACCACCTTCAACTTTGATAATGTGCGCGGCGCGGCGGTGCATAACGGCGCGCTGTTCGTGGCCAGCGATGCCTTCATCGAAGTCGCTAACCCACCAAACAACCTATCTAGTCCGTCTACGCTGCGCCTGCCGCCGTTGCAGCTTAATCGGCTGGCGACCTATCATCTTGCTGACGGAACTACGGGACTGTATGCCTTCGACGGCGGCTTGCCCTATCAATGGGACGGGGCAAACTTTGTCCCTGCAAACATCAACCCCGATCAACAGCGTCCATTGGTCGAACTGCCACGCTTGCGGCTGACGCTCACGGGCGGCGATGTGTTGAAAGAACTGCTGGTCGATGATCTCAACGGCGGTAGTTCGTGGGCGGAATTTGTATTGGCCGAAGGACGACTGCCGTTCGATGTGGTGACGGGCGCTCAGGTTTTTGGTGACCAGTTGTATTTAGGCAGCGCGGCGGGTTTGCAAATCTATCCTGCGCGAACGCCGCTGGTGCTGGATTCGCTGGCGACAGTTTACGATATGCGTCCGTCACCATCCGGTCCACTGGTAGCGGTAGAGCGTCTCGGCATACCCGAAGCCGATAGCAGCCTCGTGATGGTCTTTGGCGCGGAAACGGCATCCGGTACGGCTTGCATCGAGCGCACTCTCTCGTCGGTGTTTCAGCCGTGCGCCGATCCGTCGCTGCTGGTACGCAGCCTGCGCGTCAACAACAGTTTCTGGCGCTGGACGTTCGACGGCGATACAAGCGCGCTGGTGGGGCAGTATATCGCTGTGGATGGCACACTCGACCCCGAATCGATCTCGTTCAGCGACGGACGTTTGCCGCATGACCGCTTCGATGATGTGACCGTCTGCAACAATCGAGCGTTTACGCTGTGGGACGGGCGCTGGATTTCGGCGTATGCGTCGAACGCGCTCTCGCTTGAAACCGACAACGTTGAGAATTATCTGCCAACGTCGCGCCCTAATCGTTTGCTGTGCTTCGAGGATAATGTTC
>JACMMD010000278.1 GCA_014379235.1 Anaerolineae bacterium | reverse complement strand
TCCGTGATTTCGCGTCGCCGCAAGACCGCGCTCACTGGATTAGCGACACGCGGCTGGCGCTCGAACGCTATAACATCAGTTGGACGATGTGGGACTACACAGGCAATTTTGGACTGATGGAAGAAAAAGCGGGTCAGCGCCGCGCCGACCCGCTCACCGTCGAGGCATTAGGGTTGCCAGCGTAGGGGCGACGCATGCGTCGCCCCTACATTGATTTCTAATTGATCGTCGCACCTTTGAAAATCTTCTTGAATGCGCTGGCAGCGCTGTTCTGGCGCAGGTACGCGATGTTGTCGCCGGAGAAGGGTTTCGGCGTCATGCCGAAATAATCGACCAGCGCGTTTTCAGGCACGGTGTTCGGCACGGCCAGCAAATCCAACAGCGACGTATTGACGGGCGATCCCGGCAGCGTCTTTTCCATGATGAACACGGGTACTCGCAATAGCCCCGTACCCACGCTGACCAACGTGCGCCGTTCGCCCATCGCTTGCAAGATGCGTCGCTCGATCTCGCCCAACGACAGCACTTCCGGCCCACCAAGCCCGAACTCTTTGCCGACAGTCTTGTCATCTTCTACCGAGCGCGCAACGGCTTCAACCACGTCATCAATCGACACGGGCTGAAACTGCGCCGTGCCGCCGCCGATGAGCGGAAAAATGACTGGTGTCAGCTTGACCAGACGCGCAATCGAGTTAAAGAATTCGTCCTGCGGCCCGAAGATGGCTGATGGTCGCATAGCCGTCCACTGCAACCGCGACGACGCGACATACTCTTGAGCGCGGCCCTTGCTCTTGAGAAAGCGATACGGACTGGCGCTGCTAGCCCCGTTCTGGCTGATATTGATGAAGCGGCGCACACCCATCGCTTCTGCGGCATCCACGACGTTGATCGTGCCTTGATAGTTGATGTCCTCGTAGGTTGCGCCGCCTTTTTCCATCGGGATAGCGACGGTATGCACGACGGTATTCACGTCGCGCATGAGCGGCCTCAAGCCTTCACGATCTGTCACATCGCCCTGCACAATTTCAAGGCGTCCGGCAATGTCACTGAGCCGCTGCCGCGCCTTCGCCATATCTCTGACCATTGCGCGCACAGGCTTACCCTGTTCTAGCAGGCGGCGCACCGTGTTATTGCCTACGTATCCGGCTGCGCCAGTCACCAGTATCGTCATGTTGCTGCTCCTATTGGGTTGCTGTTGATTGATTGTCGGCGCGAATTTCTATCTCAGCCAGTTCGAGATAGTCTGAATCACCCACGCTTAATCTGGCTTGTGGATCATCTAAATTGTAGAGACCCACGATGAGAGAATAATGAGGTGATGCTGGTAGATCATGAGGAATGGTTAAGGCATGGCGGTCAAGTATTAAGTCGACAGCCGGCCACGTCGTCGTCAGCGCGAGTCCGCCGCCGGGTTCGCTGTCACGCTGTGCGGCGAGTAAACCATCTGGCGCTAACAACTGTACGAACACCTTATAGCGCGTATCGAGCGCTTCATCGGTATGCCAATCGAGCCGCAGTTGCAGCACATCACCTGCCGCGAGAGTGGTCGCGCTCAGAGCATAGCGCTCTAAAACAATGCTGTCGCCAAAGCGCGCTCCTGCTTCCACCGTCTCCGTCAGTTCGGCGGGCGAGACGTAGCGCGCCAAACGCACATCGCCATACCACGTATTGCCCGCTTCATAGGCTTCGGCGTCGAGCGTGGTTTCGACGACGCGGTTAGGGTCGCGTTCGGCTTCGCCCCAAAAGACCACAAACACGCGCTCATAGTCAGCGATGATTTGGCGCACGGCGGCGCGGGTTTCATCGTCGTCCCCGCCCAATCCGGGCGGCAGCGTATACACCGGATAATCCGCTGAGTAGTAGTAGCGAAACACTTCTTCCTGATTGGGCGCATCCAGCACAATCGCGCTATTAGATGTTGCATCAGCGGTGATTGCGCTCACGATGGCGCGGTAATCATCACGCTGGAAATCGGCATCGTGATACAGCGCGTTCAAATCAGCGCCCATGTTGACCAGCAAACCGAACGCGCCAGCAATCGCGGCCAATCGCGGCGCATAGCGCACCGCCGCCGAACGCCGAGCATCGCCCACGTCCCACGTCGCCAGCACCCATATACCCCGCGCCAACCACAGCGCCACCGCAATCTGTGCCGGAAGCAGCAGCTTGAGATTACCTTCGCGGAACAGCCCCATTGCAATAAACAGGCCCACTGATACCACCGCCCAAACAACGGGCACAAGCAGCGCCCAACGAGTTCCAGCGCGGCGATCATTGCGCGGGATCAGCAGCCCGAACAGCAGTACGAACCACGCCACCGCGATCCAACTGGTTTGGCCGCCGACAGCGTAAGTCAGGCCGAACGTCAGCCAGCCCGCGATCACGCTCAACGCCTGTTCATATGGCGCGCCCTCGCCTGTGTTGGGCCATGAGGTAATCTGATGCAGCGCGTTCGGCAGCCACGCCGCGAACAGCGCAATCGTCAGCACATTCGCAGCGATGTAAAAAATGAGGCTTTTCCATTCAAAAAATAAAGTATTTTCTTTGTACCCTTGTCCCTTTGTACCTTTGTGATAAGTTTTTCCTCTGTTTCCCTGCCCTTCTGCCCCCCTGCGGTGAGTCTTTTCCCCGATCAGCCATACGACGAACAACACGCCCTGCGTCAGCATGACGAAAGGATAGGCGTACTGTGTCCATAGGCCCGCTGCGTTGAGAATCGCCAGCGCCAGCGTCCGACGCGGCGTAGGTCGCTGCGTGAACAGCAAGAAGGCCCACATCGCTGCCGCTCCCCATAAGGTCAGCAGCGCATACATGCGCGCCTCTTGGGCGTAGAAAATGCTGAACGTGTTGACCGTCACAAACGCCGCCGCCAGCAGCCCCGCCGCTGAGTTGTACAAGCGTTTGCCGAGCGCGAACGTCAGCGCCACGCTTAACACACTGACGAACACCGACAGCGAACGCAGCGCGAACTCGGAGTCGCCAGTGAGAGTGCGCCAGATCGACAGCAGCCAGTAGTAGCCGGGAGGATGAATATCGCGGGCGGCGTGAATGGCGATGTCGCTCAGGGAACGGGTCGCCTGCACGTAGCTGCTGCCTTCGTCGTTCCATAAGGACTGCGCGCCGAGCAGGTGAAATCGCAGCCCTGCCGCAACCAATAGGATACAAATGCTTACCGCAGGGATGCAGAGAGGCAGAGAGACCGAGAGAAAAAATTGAATTTCTCTGCGTCCCTGTAACCCTACCCCTCTGCGGTGAGTCTTTTCTGTCATGGATGTCTGCGCCGCCACAACGCAGCGACGACCACGATCACCAGCCCGCCAATGCCGATTACCGCGCCTGCGACGAGTCCAAACAAATTCTCGAACGTGCGGTCAATCACCGTGATTGAATCAATCGAAAATTGTCGATCATCTGCAAACAGGCGATAGGTATGGGTTTCCGCAGTATTTGACTGATAGATGGGAGCAGTGTACCCAAACGAATCTGGGATTGAACGCATATTCAGCATCCACAATTCAACCGGATTACCGTCAATTTCCAGAATGGGGAACACATCCGCGCCGAACAAATTGATGGTTACGTCTGTACCCCTCGCGCTGAAAATAACTTCATTCGTTCTGACGACGCGACCAAACTGTGCATCATCGTCATCACTGACAACTGCATCGTCAGAAAGCGTCACCGCCCAATCTTCGGCTTGATGTACACCCGCGTACAGCGTCGGCGTTTGCGTCGTGATGTAATTGCGCATTGAAGCATAGATCGGGCGCGGCGTGAAATCGGGGTCGGCAAAGCGGAAATAGTACATCGACTCATTGGAGCGGCTTTCGTCCGGCAGCCGGAAGAACCAGTAGAACATCGGGCCGATCCACGGCCAATCCTCTTGAGCGCGTTGATAGGCAATTGGCGCATAACGGGCGGCCTGTTCATCGCTCACCTGCCCGAAGTTATAGCGAGCATCAACCTCAGCCACTTCCGACGGCTCAGGCACAGGATTCCAGCCGGCCTCACTGATCCAGATCGGCTTATGTTCGTCGCCATTGGCCACCATGATGTCACGGATGTAGACGTGCCGCGCATAGTTCACCGTCGTCGGG
>JACMMD010000277.1 GCA_014379235.1 Anaerolineae bacterium | reverse complement strand
TTGAGAAATCGCGCTGGCCAAACCAGCGAGTACACCGTCACCTGCGCCGGATGCGCTGACGACTTCAACCTGTATTGGCGGGATGAAATAGGCGCGATCTGGAAGCACAGCCAGCGCTCCCTCACTGCCAAGCGTGATAATCGGCGCTGTGCCGTAGCGTTCGAGCATCTCGCGTCCGGCCCGATACGCGCTTTCTTTGGTGGTGACTTCGTGCCCAAGCAGTGCGGAAAGTTCGTCGCGGTTGGGCTTGGCGAAGTTGGGGCTGCCTACCAACCCTGCGCTGAGGTTCGGCTCATCGGCATCAAAGATCACCGGAATGGAACGCTCTCGCGCTAGAGAAATCACGTCGGCGTACCATGAGGGTTTCATCGCAAGAGGGAGTGTTCCGCCTGTGACCACTACCGTTGCCCCATCTAATGCTTGTTTGAAGCGCTGCGTTAATGCCGCAACGTGGGCGTCAGTGACTTCGAGCGATTGCGTGGTGATGGCTGTTTGCCAGCCTTCTTGACTAACGATGATCGTGTTGATGCGGGTTTCGCCGCCAACTTCGATAAAGTCGGTGGTGACGCCACGCGCATGAAGCATCGCTTCGACGCGGCGGCCTATCACTCCTGCTGCGAAACCAAGCGCGAGGCTTGGCATCCCCAGTTCACCGAGAATAAACGAGGCGTCAGTCGGTTTGCCGCCCATGCTCTGTGCGGTACGGGTGGCACGAATAGTACGGTTCTTTTCGAAGGTCGGTACGAGTAATGTCTGGTCGAATGTCGTATTCGGTGTCAGTGTGACGATCATGGTCTACTCGTGGTGAGCGGCGGCGACAGCAGTTTCTAGGGCTTGGCGTTCCGCGACAAGATCGGTATTCATGTTACGCGCCATGAGCAAGATATAGGCGTTGGTATCGAAGCGTTCGAGCGCATCATAAGCGGCATCGAGGTCTTTGCCCATCAAGAACACGCCATGCCATGGGGCAATCGCGCCTGCTGCCTGCTTGCGAATACGGCTTTCGTTGCCACGCAGGGCAGCGGCGATATTTTCAGCGAGATCGTCGGTGTGGGCGGCAGCGTAGCCAACGACAGGCACTTCGCCAAACTTGAGCGTTTGCTCCAACACGGGCGGCATTGACTTGTTCATCGCAGCGAACACCAATACGTTCTTTGAGTGAGCATGAATAACCGATGTTCCGGCGTCCGCGAACTCGTTGTGCAGCTTGAAATGAACTTTCGCCTCGCGGGAGATTTCGCCCACGCCATCGAGGATGTTCATCTGCTTATCAACAACCAATACCTGTTCCGGCTTCAACTGCCAACGGTGTTTGCTGCCCGCATAGCGTGAAGTGATACAAATCAGGTCACCAACGCGGGCGCTTACATTGCCCCCGGCGGCGTCGGTCAATTGACGCGCATACATGAGCGCGGCGATTTCGGCGATTTTGGCGCGCATTTGACTAATCGCGGCATCTTGAGACATGGGATGTTTGCCTTTTCTATGTGTGCTGAAGCGAGAAAGATTATAGCCCCGCCGACTGCTGTTTGCTACGGATACGGCGTTTTTACCGCCGCGCTGAAAACTTGTTAGAATAGACTTACACAACTATTCAAAACACGTTTTGAATGGGCAAGCCATGACTTGCCCCTACGTAATCGCCAATGACTTTCGAGAGGTTACTAATATTATGCAAGTGAAACTCGCATATGGGAAAAGCGGCCTCGGCCTCACACTGCCTGATGATGCCGACGTTAGCGTGATCGAGTCGCAATATGTTGCGAGCGTTGATGATCCAGTAGCGGCGCTGCGAGATGCGCTGCAAAATTCCATCGATTCGCCGCCGCTGCGCGAATTGGTTTCAAGCGGCGATACGGTGGCGGTGGTGTTCAGCGACATCACGCGCCCGACACCCAATCATTTGATTTTGCCAGCGATCTTACAAGAGCTAGACCACATTCCGGTGGCGAACATCGTTTTGTGTAACGCGCTTGGCACACATCGCCCGAATACCCCGGAAGAACTATCCAAGATGCTCGGCGCTGAACTGTTACAGCGCTATCGCATTGAGCAGAACGACGCGGCTGACCAGAGTACGCAGGTCTATATCGGCACAACGGCGCGTGGTCATGAAGTGTGGGTGAACCGCGTCTACATGCAAGCGGATGTCAAAATCCTGAGCGGTTTTATCGAACCACACTTTTTCGCCGGATTTTCTGGCGGTGGCAAGGCGGCTATGCCGGGTATGGCCGGGCAGCAAACCGTTTTCGGCAACCACGATGCGGGGATGATCGGTAATTCAAACTCGACGTGGGGTGTCACCGCTGGCAATCCGATCTGGGAAGAAGCGCGAGAAGCGGCGTTGATGACCAATCCAGCATTTCTGCTGAACGTGTCGCTGAACAGTGACAAGCAAATCACCGGCGTGTTCGCGGGCAAGCTGGAAGCGGCGCATGACGCGGGTATCGAGTTCGTGCGGCAGACGGCCATGATTCCCGTTGACCAGTTGTTCGACATCGTGATTACAACCAATTCCGGCTATCCGCTGGATATGAATTTGTATCAGGCCGTGAAAGGCATGAGCGCGGCGGAAGGCATCGTGCGTGAGGGCGGAGCGATCATCATCGCGTCGGAATGCTTAGATGGTATTCCTGAACACGGCCTGTATGGACAACTGCTGCGAAGCGCAAGCACTCCGGCGGCTTTGTTCGACGCGATCCTACAGGCGAAAGAGACACGTCAAGACCAGTGGCAGGCGCAAATTCAGGCGCGCATTCAGCAAAGAGCCGACGTCTATGTGTATTCCGATTACTTATCTGACCAGCAAATCCGCGAAGCGCTGCTGATTCCGTGCCGCGATATTGCTGCGACAATCGCGGAATTACGGGCGAAATATGGTCAGAATGCGCGCATCGGTATTTTGCCGGATGGGCCACAAACCGTCGCCTATCATCGGGAGCGAGTGGCAGTACGATAATCCGATTAGGTTTAAGCGCAACAGTTTTTGAATGAAACGGGCTAGACAAGCTATAGTCGTTGGCAGCACTTTATTTGCAGTGAAGGAGAAGCAAAAACCGATGCAATACCGGACGTTTGGACGCACGGGTTGGCAAGTCAGTGAGATGGGCTTTGGCATGTGGGGCATGGGCGGTTGGACAGGCTCCGATGACGACGAGTCGATGGCGGGGCTGGAACGCGCTGTCGAACTCGGTTGTAACTT
>JACMMD010000276.1 GCA_014379235.1 Anaerolineae bacterium | reverse complement strand
CCTTCCGCGCCTTCGGGCAGGCCCGCCACCAGCGCCATGCGCGTGATGCCGAGTTTTTCCATCAACTCACATGCTTGGCGGAATTGGCGCGAATATTCAGCGGCAACCCGTTTATCCGGCACAAGCGGCGTCCCATGCCCGCTGAACGAATAGATTTCCAAACCGCGATTGGCATAGAGTTCCAGCCAGCGCTTGCGTTCATCAGCGTCGGCTAACAGCCGTTCGACATCGCAGTAGCGTTTGGCCGATGGCCCTGTCGCCGCGACTTCGAGGGCCTTCACGCCGATCTTCTGGCAGAAATCCAGCCCTGCGTCGCGCTCAAACTTCATGATGAAATGCGTGTTGATGCCGAGTTTCACAGTCAAACCTCATATTCGCGTCAGCACCATCGGTTAAAAACCGATGGCTGCCAGAAATCAAACCCGCTAAAGGGGTTAGTCTGTTCAGCTAAACCAGTCCCTTTAGCGGACTTTTCTTTCATAGCTAGGGGTTTTGAACCCCTAGCGGCGACCCGTTATACATCTGCCACTTTCACCACGCGGTTTTCGCGGGCGCTGGTGTATAACGCCACCAATGTAGCGATGTTGCCGCGACTTTCATCCACCGAAACCACAGGTGTCGCGCCATCGAGGATGCTGGCGGCCATCGCATCGACCTGATGGTGATAGGCTTTACCGCCTTCAAACGTGAACGTATCCACAAGACCCGTCGCGTTATCGCCAAACGCCGATGTGCCGCTCGTCCCCTCTTGATAAAGCCGCACGTTCGAGGGTTCGCCGCGCTGCTTCCAAGGAATGTCGAGGTTGATACGCCCCGTCGTGCCGATGAAATCCATCTCCCAATGCGGAACAGATTGAAAGCTGCAAACAAACTGCGATACCGCGCCGACGGCAAATCGCATCTGACCGCAGAAGGTCAAATCGACGCCCTGCTCGATTGTGGTCTGCCACGCGGAAACCTCAAGCGGATTCGCCTTCAGCGCCAACCGCGAAAAACTCACCTGATAGCTGCCCAAGTCCCACAGCGAACCGCCGCCGATGGCGGGGTCTAGACGAACATCGCCCGCATTCTTGAGCGTGAAACCGAAAAATGACTGTATCGTGCGAATCTGGCCGATTGCGCCGGAGTCGATGAGTTCCTGAACTTTCGCGGTTTGCGGGTCGAAGCGATACATGGCCGCTTCTTGAATCACGACATTGTTACGTCGAGCGGCTTGCATCATGCTGTTCACTTCGTCCACCGTGAGCGCCAGCGGCTTCTCGCACAGGACATGCTTTCCCGCGTCAGCAGTTTTGACCGCCCATTCTTCGTGAAAGCCGTTGGGCAGTGAGATATAAACCGCGTCGATATCAGGATCGGCCAGCATCGCTTCATAGCTGCCATAAGCGCGAGGAATATTGCGCGCTCTGGCGTACTCGTCGGCTTTGGATTGGCTGCGGCTGGCGACACCCACCAGTTCCGCGCGTTCGGTTTCGCGCAGCGCGGGAATCAGGCGCTCGTTGATGCGGGCGGTACTCAGCAAACCCCAACGCACACGTTTTTCGGTCATGGATTCTCCCTTATTTACGCAGCGATTTCACGTCTTCCCATGTGCCGCTTTCCCACGAGCGAATCATAGCGTCTTGCAGTTCCGCGACGGCCAGCGCTTCGGCAAAACCCGGCACGCCCTGTTTATTCTCCGCCACCGACTTGAGGAACTGATGCGCCTCAATCACTTTGAGGTCGTTATAACCGAGCGCCACTGCCGGGCCGGGATTGATACTCGCATGAAAGGGATGTTCGGGCCCCGAATAAAGCTGTGTGTAACCATCGTGGCCGCTTGTGCCATCGGGCAAATAGGCGTGAAGTTCATTCATCTTCTCGAAGTTCCAGCTTACCGCGCCCTGCGTGCCGTTGATCTCGAAGGCATGTTCGCACTTGGGGCCGAAGATCGCACGGCAAACTTCAAACGTGCCGCGAGTGCCGTTCTCGAACTCGACCATCGCGCCGACGTAATCCTCGTTGGTGACTTCACCCTGCGGCCCGCCCGTGCTGATGGTGAAATGTGTACCCTCGCCATAAGTGGCTAACGGGCGCTTCTGAATGAAGGTCTCGCGGCTGGCCACCAATCGCTTGACCGGCCCGACCAGCATGTGCGCCATATCACCGACGTGCGACATCAGATCGCCCAATGTGCCCAATCCGGCGACATCTTCTTGGAAGCGCCACGACAGCACCGAGTTCGGGTTGCTGCCATACATAGCGAAAAAACGCCCGCGATAGTGCGTCAGCTTACCGAGTTTACCCTCTTGGATAAGCTGCTGCGTGTACTGCACCAGCGGGGCCCAGCGATAATTGAAGCCGACGAAACTCAGCACTCCAGCTTGGCGCGCCGCGTATTCGATCTCCGCCGTTTCCTGCGGGTTACGTCCGACGGGCTTCTCGCACATGATATGCTTGCCAGCCGCCGCAGCCGCTTTGACGATTTCAACATGCAGATTATTGGGCGCGGTGATGTTGACGACCTGCACATCGGGGTCTGCGATCACGTCGCGCCAATCGGTGCTGTAACGCTCGAAGCCGAGTATGCGTTTAGCCTTTTGCGCCCGCGCCTCTACTTCGTCCGCGCAGATCACGAGGTGCGGCTCGATGTCGCTGTCTGCAAATAAATAGGGGATTTGCTGGTAGGATTGGCTGTGCAACATGCCCATCCAGCCCATGCCAATCACGCCGATACCAATTGTCCGCGTCATTTAACAATATCCTTTGGTGTGAAAATTTAAGTATGCGTCGCAGCAGATATTCTATTTATTGACACATATCCTACAATAGGATATTCTAAACTTCGAACTTACGCAACGCAATTCGCGCCTAACAACCCAAGATTGCCGTGTCAACATTCGAGGCAATCTATTTTATCGTTACTGCAAAGGTAATTCTGTGTCTGCTCCTGCAAAAACTCGCCCGCCGATGAATGCCATCAAGCGTAAGCCGATGCTGTATCAGACGGTACAGGATGTCGTCAAGTCGTACATTCTTCAGCATGGCTTAAGGGCCGGAGACGCACTGCCGCCCGAAACTGAACTCGCGCAGCAGTTGAACGTCAGCCGCAACTCGGTGCGTGAGGCGGTCAAGGCCCTTGAAGCGCTTGGTATATTGGAAACCCGTCCCGGTACGGGGCTGTTCGTGCGCCATTTTAGCTTCGACCCGATCTTGGACAACCTCGCCTATGGCATGTTGTTCGACCTTGAACACTTGAACGATGTGCTTGAGGTGCGCTGTCAATTGGAATTGGGCATGGTGGAGAAGGTCGTGCAGAAAGTGACACCGGAACAGGTTCAGCGTGTGCGTGAAGCGCTGGGCGAGATGCGTCTGTCTGCCGAGCAAGGTGTCTATTCGGCGGAAGCAGACCGCGCCTTTCACCAGCACCTTTACGATAACGTCAAAAACCTGCTACTGTGGAAAATCCTCGACATTTTCTGGGAAGTCCAGCGCCATGCCATCCACTATCGTGCGATGCCCGGCCCCAGCGACCCGATGGAATCCTATCGCGTTCACATTCCGATCATGGATGCGCTGGCAGCAGGCGATGCCGAAGCGATGCGGGCGGCGATTGCCAGCCATTATCATGGTATCGAAAGGCGTATTCAGCGCTTTCAAGAGTCGCAGGCAAAACTTACTTAGTTGGTTCATTGTAGAGCAGGTCTGAGACCTGCCCCTACGGTTAGCAAATATTTCGGCAAAAGAGGATAGCTTTTTCATGGTAGAACGCTTAAAAGTTTTGTTTTTACTGCACCCGATTGAACCTGATTTTTTCTCCCCATGGGGCGAAGATGTCGTCGGGCCGATTGGTGATCGCCACGATGTCCACGTCATTGATCGTGCCAAACCCCTTCCGCCAGAACTAGCCGATGCCGATGTCGTCGTCGATCACGGCGGCCACACCGACGAGCACACGCGCCGCCTCGCCGATCAACTATCGGGACGGTTGAAGTTGTGGCAGGTACTCGGTACAGGCACGGACAAGTTCGACCTCGATTACTGGCGAGAGAAGCAAATCCCCGTCGCCAACACGCCGGGCCAGTTTAGCTCGGTGGCGCTGGCCGAATGTGCCATGATGTTCATCCTCATGCTGG
>JACMMD010000275.1 GCA_014379235.1 Anaerolineae bacterium | reverse complement strand
TTGGTCGTAGGGTTTGGCGCGCTGGTGCTGCTAGCGCGGATACAGATTTCTGATGATGCGCGCAAAATGCTGTTGATCGGCTGGGTGCTGGCTTTCTATTGGGCGCTGTCGATGTGGGACAGCGAGAACCGCGCTCGCGCCTTCCGTGAAGAACTTCGACACGAGCCGCCAGTTGAAACTCGCGTCGTCGATGAGTTCTTCGATACAGATCGAGTCGTGTTGAAACACGCAGTTGGTGACAGCGAAGCGCAAATCGACGATCAAATGGAGATGGTTTGACCACTCGAAAACTGAGCGGGTCTACGCTCCTCAAGATGGGGCTGAATGGAATACAATGATAGGTGGTATGAGGCAAGGTGTTCCTTCCCATACCACTTTATCGTTATAGATGAATGCTGTGTATGAACTTAAACGATTATCGCTCTGATCCCGATGCGCTGTTAGCTGCCATCCAAAAAGATGAAGCGCGCCAGCAGCGCGGCAAGCTGCGGATCTTTTTGGGCATGGCGGCAGGCGTCGGCAAAACCTATGCTATGCTCGAGGCTGCTCGCCAGCGTCGCGGCGACGGCGTGGATGTGGTCATTGGCTATGTCGAAACACATCGCCGCGCCGAGACTGAAGCGCTGCTGACGGGGTTTGAAATCGTCTCACGTCAAAAGCTGGAGTATCGCGGCGCGACCCTCGAAGAAATGGACACCGACGCGGTTTTGAAACGTGCGCCGCAGTTGGTGTTGGTCGATGAATTGGCGCATACAAATGCTTCCGGTGCGCGCCACGCGAAACGCTGGCAGGACGTGGTTGAAATCCTTGAAGCGAGCATCGACGTTTACACTACCATCAACGTGCAGCACTTCGAGAGCCGCGCTGACGCGGTAGCCCAGATCACGGGCATTAGAGTTCATGAAACTGTGCCGGACTCGGTGCTTGACCTTGCTGACGAAATCGAATTGATCGACCTCTCGCCGGAAGATTTACGCAAGCGCTTGGCTGAGGGCAAGGTGTATACGCCGGAGCGTGTTGAACTCGCGGCGAACAACTTCTTTCGTATAGGCAACCTGACGGCCTTGCGTGAGATGGCGCTGCGGCTGACCGCCGAACACGTCGATCATCAACTGCAAGATTACATGCAGGTCAAGCATATCGCCGGGCCGTGGAAATCCGGCGAACGGCTGATGGTGGCGGTGGGCCCCAGTCCGTTCTCGGAGCAGTTGATTCGCTGGACGCGGCGTATGGCCTACAATCTTGAAGCGCCTTGGCTGGCGGTTTACGTCGAACAAGCGCAGCCACTTTCCGAGCAAGCGCAGGAAAACTTGACGCGCAATATGGCTCTAGCCAGAAGCCTCGACGGGGAAGTGGTGACGACTTCCGGCACGACGATCACCGAAGCACTGCTGCATCTCGCCCGACAGCGCAATGTGACGCAGATCGTCATCGGCAAGCCCTTGCATAGCCCGTTACAAGCCCTCATTCGCGGTGGTTCGCTGGTCGATAAGCTGATACGCGACAGCGGCGACATTGATATTTACGTCGTCACAGGCGACAAAGCCGAGCGAGAACGGCGGCAGTCCATATTGCCGAGGCCGTTTCAACAGAATTCCAACTGGCGGCAGTACGTTTGGGCATTGTTGATCGTGGCGCTGATAACGGCGGCAGATTTGGTACTGTTGGGCAGTCTGCCTTGGTTGAGCTATCTGGCGGTAGGACTGACTGAGCTGCTGGCCGTACTGCTAATCGCGGTGTATATCGGGCGTGGGCCGGCTTTGTTGGCCGCTGCGGTGAGCGCTCTGTCGTGGAACTATTTGTTCATTGAGCCGCGCTTTACGTTCGACATCTATCACGTACAAGACATCATTCTGTTTCTGCTGTATTTCGTGATTGCGATCTTTACGGGCAACCTGACGGCGCGGCTGCGCGCTCAGGAGCGCCAATCGCGGTATCATGCTGAACGGACAATGGCGATGTACGCGCTGGCTCACGAAACGGCGACGGCGGTCAGCATGGACGACGTGCTCAGAACGGCGGTGACTCAGATCGGGCACGTGTTCGATGCGCGGGTGGCTATCCTGCTGCCGACGGCCAAAAATCAGCTTCAACCACAGGCACATTTGGCCAGCACATTCGAATTGGATAGCAAAGAATACAGCGTGGCATCGTGGGTATTTGATAACGACAAGCCCGCCGGACGTTTCACCGATACGCTGCCTGTCGCCACCGCGCAGTATTTACCCCTGCGAACGCCAAGCCGAACCGTAGGCGTGATCGGCATTTACAACGAGAAAGGCGAACGTCCATCGTTTGATGAAGCGGCGCTGTTAGAGACGTTCGTCAGCCAGATCGCGCTGGTGATCGAGCGCGAAATGTTGGACGAAGCTGCGGCGCAAGCGGCCATGCTGCGCGAGTCCGAACGCTTATTCACCACGCTGCTGAACTCGATTTCGCACGAGCTGCGGACACCGATTGCGACCATCAAAGGCGCGGCCAGCAGCTTACTCAGCGCGGCGACCAATGAGCCAGCGCGGGCCGCACTCACCAGCGATATTCAAAGCGCGGCTGACCGACTGAACCGCCTTGTCGAGAACCTACTCGATATGTCGCGTTTGGAAAGTGGGCGGCTGCGGATCAAGCGCGAGTGGTGCGACATCAGCGACATCATCGCGGTTTCGGTCAAGAGCGTCGATAATTGTGGTGAATCGCATCCGATTCAAATTCATACGCCGCCGGATTTACCGCTGGTTCAAGTCGATTTCGGACTGCTCGAACAGGTGTTGGTCAACCTGCTGGATAATGCTTGCAATTACACGCCTGCGGGTACACAGTTGATTATTGAAAGTCGCGTTCGAACAAAGCAGTTAGAAATCGTGATCAGTGACAATGGGCCGGGTATCCCTGAGGATTTGCTAGAGCGTGTGTTTGATAAATTCTACCGATTACCGGGTACCGCGACGGGCGGTACAGGCTTGGGATTGTCAATCAGCCGCGGGTTGATCGAGGCGCATGGCGGAACGCTGACGGCGGAAAACTCGGCGGAAGGTGGGGCGCGCTTCGTGATCCTGCTGCCGCTCAACGGCGCGCCGCCGCCCGTACAGGAGGTAAACTATGAGTGACCATGATGGCGCACATGTACTGATCGTCGATGATGAATTGCAGATTCGGCGCTTCTTGCGGATCAGCCTTGAAGCCAATGGTTATCACGTCAATGAAACTGACACGGGACAGGACGCGATCAACAAGACGGCGCTGCTGCATCCTGACCTTGTGATTCTCGACTTGGGGCTGCCAGATATGGACGGCCTCGACGTGCTGCGCCGCCTGCGTGAATGGACGAAAATACCCGTCATCGTACTGTCCGTGCGAGATGGCGACCCGGACAAAATCGCCGCGTTGGATGCTGGCGCGGACGATTATCTGACCAAGCCGTTTAGCGTCGATGAATTGATGGCGCGCATACGGGTGGCGCAGCGCCACGCGCAGCCGGAGCAAGCCGAGCAGATTTTTACCTCTGGCAGCTTATATGTTGACCTTTCGCGGCGGCTGGTGACAGCGCGGGGCGAAGCTGTCAAGCTGACACCGACGGAGTATGCGCTGCTGCGGCTGATGATTCAACACGCGGGCCGCGTCCTGACTCATCGCCAGATTTTGCGCGAGGTATGGGGGCCGGAATACGTCAACGAGACGCATTATCTACGGGTCTATTTCGCGCAGTTACGGCAGAAGATCGAGGACGACCCCGCGCTGCCACAAATCATCCTGACCGAAGCGGGTGTCGGCTACCGGCTGGTGACAGTGTAGATCGGTTATGGCTCACGGCGCTCCCATTCCGCTGTGACACGCTTACCAAGCGCACGCCACTGCGGCGCAACCTCGACAATGCCAGCTTCACGAATCAGGCGGCGGGCAGCGACCCCGACGACGGCGGCGTAGGTTGGATAGGCGATTTCTAGTTCGGCTAACTGTTCGACCTTCATGCCCGCGGCCATGCCAGCGGCGACAAGGTGAATGACTTCGAGCGATTGTTCACCGACGACATGCGCGCCGAGAATCAAGTGCGATTCTTTCGAGACGATCAGCTTAAATAAGCCTTCGGTGCGGCGGTCAATCACGGCGCGGTCAATCTCGTCAAAGGAGACGACGGCTACCAATACATCGCCGTTTTCTTTAGCCTTCGCTTCGGCCAGCCCGACGCTGCCATATTCAGGGTCAGTGAAGCCGCCGTGCGGGACGATGCGGTGCTGATACTGCTGTGACTCACCTTTGAGCGCGTTATCGGCGGCCATACGCGCATCGTAAGTGGCGCTCTGAACTAGCATCATGCGTCCGGTTACGTCGCCCGCTGCGAAGATATGCGGCGCGGTGGTGCGTAACGAGTCATTGACCACGATATAGCCGCGCTCGGTTTTGACGTTAGCCCCCTCTAGATGCAGCGAGTCGAGGTTGCCCGGCCAGCCAACCGCCATCACAACTGCCTCGGCATCTACCGTTTGCGCGCCGTTCGAATCGGCATAATGAACACGCAAACCGTCGTCCTGCTGCTCGATGCTTTCGAGCTGGGCAAGCTGCGTGTGAACGTCGATGCCGCGACTGCGAAAGGCGGCATCCATCACCTGCGAGACTGCTTCATCTTCGCCGGGAAGGATGCGCGGCGCGAGTTCTAACAGGGTGACGTGCGACCCGAAGGCATTAAACACTGACGCTAATTGGCAGCCCGTCGCCGCCGCGCCGACGATAGCCAGCGAGCGGGGCAGCGCCTTCAAACGCCAGATATCGCTGTGTGTGAGCGCGAGTTCCGCACCGGGAAAATCGAGACGGCGCGCATGTCCGCCGACGCACAGGATAAAGCGTTCGGCTTGCAGCGTGATGGCTTTATCGCCAGCGCCGACGCTGATGGTGTGTTCGTCCACGAAGGCCGCCGCGCCCTCGTTGATGTGCAGCGTGATGCCGCTTTCGGTGAGATGCTCGATCAACTGCTTCTTCTCGTGCATCTGGTAAACGATGTCCTGCGTGTGGGCGATCAGTTTCGGGAAGTCCAGTGTGGGGCGTTCACCGACGAGTCCGTAGTCGTTGAAGTGTTCGGTATCGCGCAGCAGCCGCGCCGCTTTGGCTAACACGCGGGTTGGTACGCAGCCGTCGTTGGTACACGTTCCACCAAGCTGACCCCGTTCGACCAGCGCCACCGTTGCGCCAAGCTCTCTGGCGCGCAGTGCGGCGGTCACACCTGCGGGGCCGCCCCCGATCACGATCACGTTAAACGACTTCATGGCGCATTCCCTTTGCTCAGTCATGGAGTATGCGCGCAGAGTTTAATCGCAAACGTGGCGAAGTTCTACAGGACGACGCTCATTTGCCGGGGCAGTCTGATGAATGAGGCTAGTTGAGGTCGCGGTAGGCTTCGATCAGTTCCAACTCGGACAGGTTGATGCCGCCCGTCTGGATGATCTGGCGGGCCAGCAGATTCAGGCGCTCGACGGTTTTCTTGGGGATGATGCCGTTGCGGATGCGTTGGTCAAGATACAGTGCGCCGTAGCCGGCCACCGGAATCACCACCACCGCCCGCAGGTTGGAGAAGTTGGTATTGGTGGTCGGCGCGGCGGCAGGGTCAAAGACAACATTGTTGGTGACGATGGGTTCGCCCGTGTCTAGCGCGGCGCGGATATTGGCGAAGCCTTTGAATTCGTCGGCTTCAACCTCGGCGCGTTCCATATTGATCGTTTCAATGATTTGCAAGCGAGAATCCACTGCCAGAGCGCGGTCTGCCCGTGTGATGTGTAGGGCAGCGCGCAGTAGTCGTTGTAGAAATGTGTCGCTGGCTGTGCTTGTAGCAGTCATCATGCGGCGAACCTGTTTATAGAGATAAGATAAAGGTAGCCGTAATATTGCATCAAGGCAAGTGATAAATCGTAATTTTTACAAGTTTTTTAATGACATTATTCTGCGGTTAATTTAATGACTGTCCGGGCTGCCGAGTTCTCGCAGTACGGACTTGATACCTGACTCACCACCTAACAACCGCATCACAGGCGTTAACGCCGCCAAACACAGCAGGGCATCGGCTAAGGGCAGCGAGGCTAACTGGCGGCATACATCGACCCATAGATGATAAGCGGATTCGGCATCGCAGGTCAGCCACAGACCGACACCTTCCGCCAACGAACGAACGCGGACGGACTGCTGCGGCACGCTCAACGCTGTTCTTAAACCGGAAGCCAGCAGTTCAATAAATCCCGGCAAAGGCGTTGATGGCGCATGCGTTTCGGGGGCTATGCCCGGTACGTCGTCGGGCGAGGCCGAAAGCAGCAGCGGCGCGAGGATGCCGATTGCGCTGGCGCGGTCATATTCATCTTCGATGTCGCGCATGACGGCTCTCGCTGCCTGTACAAGGCTGTCCCGCGCTGCATCGTCGTCGGGGGGCAGCAGCGGCATGAGCGTGGCCAATGCACCAGCGCGATCATAGCCGTTCTCAATCTGCCCGATTAAGTCCCACGCCGCGCCGAGCGTCGATTGGTGCGCTGTTTCCAACAGATGCCCAATCCCGTTCGGGCCGTTGGTTGTTGCTGCCGATTGTGCCGAAGCCAGCGCAACGGCCAGCGCGATGTAAGCGCTGAATCGGTCAAACGGTTCTTCTATTTCGTGGGCGATGGTCAGCGCGGCCTCAAGCAGCACGGGACTATCAGACAGCAGCGGGGCGATACTGGTCAGAGCGCGGGCGCGTTTGTAATGATGCGGGATAGCGTGCAGCATCCCTGATAAATCGGCTAATGCTGCATGGCGATCAGCATCCGAAAGCAGCGGCAAAAAGGCGATAAGCGCGGTCAAACGTTGATAGGGGTCGCGCAGTCCGGCAACACTTTCGAGCGCGCTTCGACGCAGTGAATCAGAGAGATGCGGCGCTAACAGGCTCAGGGCACGGGCGCGGGCATTTTCGTTGTCAATCAGGCGGGCACTTTCTAAAGCGCCGACGCCAGCTTGATCGTGCAAATCCGGCGGCAGAATGGCCATCAGATCAACCAGCGCCATCACCTGTTCATACAGATGCGGCAGATGCGAAGCGGCGTCCAGCGCGTCGAGCAGCGTTCGGTCACGGGCGCTGTCGGGCACATAACGGGCCAACGCCGCAAGCGCATGAGCGCGGGCGTCTTGCTCCTGCAAGCTATGAGCAACGGCGAGGCTGGCCACCAGCATATTCGGTGGCAGCGTCGGCGCGAGTTCGGCTAACAGGCGCGCCCGTTCGCGTTCTTCGCGCAAACTGTGAACGGCGGCTAAGGCCTCACCTTGCAAATCTGAGGGCAAATGTGGAGCTAAGGCAACTAACACTCGCGCCCGAACCGAACGCCGCTTGAGGTTCATGGCGATTTCGAGCGCTTGTTCCAGCAGCGCCGGGAAATGTTCCGCGCTGGCGGTGGCGTACTCTAAATGCGGCGCGAAGGCCGTCAGAGCGGCGGCGCGTTCTTCTTCTTGCGGAATGGTACGAATGGCGTCGAGCGCGTCGGTTCGCAGGCGGCTTTGCAGCGCTAACAGTTCAGCGGTTGCGGCGGCGCTAGTCAGCCCGTGAGCAAGGGCAGTTAAAGCGCGGGCGCGTTCGGCGGGCGAATGAATCGACTCGGCGCTTTTAAGGGCGCGGGCTTCGACATCCGGCGGTAAAACGTTGGCCAATGCGCCAACAGAGTTGCAGCGTATCTCGTCGTCTTTGAGCGCATCAATCTGGTCGAACAGGTCATACAGCAGTTCAAGCTGCAAGTTAGGGTCGTGAGTTAGATGTGGAACGAGTGCGCTCAGGCTGCGAATACGGGCTTCCGCACCTTCGATTGCGTGGGCCTGTTCCAATGCTTCGAGCAAGGGCGTCAATTCGCTGACGGTTTCCGGTTCCAGCGGCGGTAGCAGCGTTTCGACGTAAGCGGCGGCGGGCGCAAGCGCAAACAAGGCCCGCGCTCGTGCTGATAGGTCACTGTGGCTGAGGTTGTCCACCAGAGACAGTGCGGTACGTAGGGTTTTGGGGGCATCGGTTGGCGAGAGGACTGCCGCCAAGCGTGCCAGTGCGACGATACGCGCCTCAACGTCGTCGATGCGTTCGGCTTCGGGCAGCAGCGAGTGAATCTCAGCAGGCGAAAGCGACTGCGCGAGAGCGGTCAGCGCGATGATACGTGCATCGGTGCGGCGCAAGCGCATCGGAATGACGGGCGTTTCGGCGGCGGCGATCATGGTCAGGGTGGCGGTAGAGAGGCGAATCTGCTGGCTGAGGGCGATCAGGCAATGTACCTGCTCGCTGATGGCAGATGGGCCATGTTGCAGCGCGGTTTCGAGCGCGTGGCGCGCATCACCGGGAATCGGAGAAAACCGATTCGAGGTTTGCGAATTGGTGTTGGAAGTTGCATCGGACATAGCAGTCCAGATTCGTGAATGTTTACAATTTACAGTGTTGCCATATCACAATTCTATCCCCGCAGGTCTGATATGCCAAACTCAAATGGGCACGGCGAACTTCGTTCGTTATCGTGCCCCTACAAATGAGCGCTTTCGATCTGGGCTTTAGAGCGTGGTCAGCACGGCAAATGGCAAGGTGAACACAGCGCCGACGATCAACGCCTTCCAGAAATCTTTGAGGTGATAGCTCAGACTCTGATGCATATGTGCGAGGTGTTCCGCTCCCGGCACTATTGACCATTTGGGCTTCAAAACCGCGCCGATCAAATAGTCGATGACCAGCAGATCGAACAGGTTGAAGATCGTGAACACCAGATACAGATGCACGAACATGGTCACGAACGAAACTGCGACGCTGCTGTCGGCTTTCAAATGCTGCGCGGACAGCCACAGACCAGCAACCATGATGACCAGCATCGCCACACCGAACACGGTGCGCTGCCGTTTCTCATGGGCTGAAAGCGGCGGCACAACGGCTTGAACTTCTGTTGGGAAGTCTTGCAGCCAGACGCGCACATTGACGAAGAATGAACTGAAGATAACGGCCCCTACTGCAAGGCTGAATGCAAGACCGTCGATGAGAAGGTGATTGAGTGAGAGGGTTTCCATGTGAACTTCCTTGATCTCGAATTTGACATAACTATAAAATATTTTAGTCTAAACTAAATATATTGTCAAGCGGCGTGGATGTAGTAGGGGCACGATGCATCGTGCCCCTACCAAATTTCACCCAATTCCAGTCTTGTGATGCGCTACAATAGCGAGAGTATTTGTTTTCAGAGGAAGAGGATTTTTTATGCCTCAGATGCCAGTGTTGATTATTTTAGCGGGCGGCGCATCGTCGCGCATGTGGCCCCTGCGCGAGAAGTCGCTGCTGCGTTTCGGCACAGAGCCGCTGCTCATCAGCCAGCTTCGACGTTACAACGCGCTCGGTTTTACGGATGCGATTATCGTAGCCAGCCCGGAGAACGCCGACGCGATTCGCCAGTTCACCGACCCGATGCGTCCGATGAATGTGCAGGTTGTTGTTCAGCCGCAGCCTCGCGGCATGGGCGATGCGATTTTGCAGGCCGCGCCCGTACTCACCCGCCCGAACGCGCCGATCTACGTGGTGCAGGTGCATGACGTGGTTGACGATGCGCTGCACAGCGCTATGCTCAACGCTTACGTTTCCAATCCGAGCGCCAGCCACATCGCCGCTTACCAGACCGATGACTATTTTCCCGGCGGCTATCTGATCGTGGATGCCGATGGGCGTATCACGGGCATGGTTGAAAAGCCCGCGCCGGAAAATCGTCCGAGCAATTTCGTGACGATTGTGGCACACATTCACCCAAGCGCGGCACTGCTGATGAACGCCATTCGCACCGAATACAGCCGCGATGATGACATCGACACCGCTCCGCTTGTTGATCCGTCCGGCGCACCTATTCCACTTCCAAGCCCGATGTCCACACGCGATGACCATTACGAACGGGCGATGGATGTGCTGATGAAAGATTATCTATTCAAGGTTATGCCGTACTTGGGCGTGTGGAAGGCCCTGAAATATCCGTGGCATGTGCTGGACGTGATGAACTATTTCTTATCGCTCATCAAGGGGCAGGTGGTGGCCGAGAGCGCCTACATCTCGCCCGCCGCGACGTTGATCGGTGATGTGTATATCGGTGATGGCGCGAAGATTTTCCCCGGCGCGTCAGTCGTCGGGCCGGCATATGTCGGCGCGGGCACGATTGTCGGCAATAACTCGCTGGTACGCAGCTCGATGGTGCTGAATAAATGCGAGGTCGGCTTTACCACTGAAATCGCCCGCAGTTACGTGGCCGATGGCTGTGCGATGCACGCCTGCCGCGTCTTGGATTCGGTGTTCGCGCCCAGCGTCAACTTTTCGGCGGGCTGTACGACGGCCAATCTGCGTATCGATCACGGATATGTCAGCAGCACGGTCAAAGGTCAGCGGCTCAACAGCGGACGCGATAAGTTCGGCGCGATCATCGGGCAGGGCGCGTTCCTGTCGGTGGACGTGATGACCATGCCGGGAGTGAAAATTGGCGAACGCGCCGTCGTTGGGCCGGGGACGCACGTCCTACACGACGTACAAAACGGCCAGCGAGTTTATGTGAAGCAGCAGTTAGTTATCACTGAGGAAAGCACAGACGAAAATGGCAGTCATTAACCCCTCGATTTTTCGCAAATGTGACGTTCGCGGGCGGGCAGTCGCAGGCGAACGCGGCAAAGCGACGCTCACGCCGGACGCGGCCTTTTTAGTGGGGCGAGCGTTCGGCACGTATTTGCAAGAGCGCGACATCAATCAGGTGGTCATCGGGCGCGATAACCGCCACACGTCGCCCGTGCTGGCGCAGGAAGTCATCAATGGGATGGTGCGAAGCGGCTGCCATGTGGTCGATCTTGGCATGGTATCGACACCTGTTGTCTATTGGGCGGCGGTTCAGCGCGGACGCATCGGCGGGCTGATGGTCACGGGCAGTCATCTAACGCCGGATATGAACGGACTCAAGCCCTGCATTGGAGCGCGCAGTCTGTGTGATGATGATCTGCTGTCGCTGCGAACCTTGATTGAAACCGATGCACTGATCGAGGGCGCGGGTTCGATAACGGTAGATATATCGGCGCGAGAAGCCTATCTTGATGATGTGACGGCCCGTTTGCCGATGACGCGTTCGCTACGGGTGGTGGTCGATGCGGGCAACGGTACAGCGGGATTGTTCGCGCCACGCTTGTTAGAGCGTTGGGGGCATCAGGTCGAGTGCTTGTTCTGTGAGCCGGACGGCGATTTCCCCAATCATCATCCTGACCCACATCAGCCGGAAACGCTGCGGGCATTGGCGGCGAAAGTGCGTGAAACGGGCGCTGACTTGGGTATCGCATTCGACGGTGATGCGGATCGACTTGGCGTGATGGACGAAAACGGCAGGTCGCTGTCCGGTGATCGGCTGTTGGCACTGCTGGCGCGGGACTTGCTCAGTCGCAATCCCGGCGCGAGAGTAGTAGCCGACGTGCTGTGCAGTCAGGTGTTATTTGACGAGATCGAGCGGGCGGGCGGCGTTCCGGTGATGTGGAAAACTGGACACGGATTGATGAAGGCTAAGATGGTTGAGACGGGCGCGCTGCTCGGCGGCGAACTGACCGGCCACATCTTCCCCGCCGAGAATTATTTCGGCTTTGACGATGCATTTTTCGCGGCGGGGCTATTACTGCAAATCCTCGCCAACAGCGATCAACCGCTGTCTGCGTTGGACACCAGCCTGCCGACTCTGTTCAGTACGCCCGAATATCGCCCTCACTGTGACGACGAAAACAAAGCTGCTGTCATTTCGGCTGTAAAAGAATCGTTGATCGGGCGCGGCGAGATCAGTGAGATCGACGGCCTGCGCGTGAAGTTCGAACATGGCTGGGGATTACTGCGCGGTAGCAATACCGAGCCGACGCTGAGTATGCGCTTCGAAGGTGAAACCGAAGCCGACGCGCTGGCCTACCGCGATCTGTTTTTCGAGGCCTTGAGTGGGGTCAGTACCGAGTACAGTGTACCGAGTACAGTGTAAAAGAAGGTACGAGGCGCAAGGTTCGAGTAAATACAGTTTGTGTTGTAGGGGTAGGTCTGAGACCTGCCCCTACTCAACGCCTAATCGTTGATAAGTTAACGGCTAATTTCGTAAGAAGCGGCGGGAATGGCTCATCGAATTTAGTATATTGGTACATCGCCAATTTTAGCATATTTGTGCTATAATATAGGTCTCGTTTCGTATCGTTAGTAGTGGATGAGCAGCCTCAATATGCCGGACAACGAAAAATTTGGCGCGGTCTTTGACCAACTTAAACGTGTCATGCAGGCGTTTGAAACTGATTTAGCTGTCCAAGCAAATGAGCCGGATCACTACTACCTCAACTTCTCACCCTCAGACAAGGTTCCGAAAGCGACGTTCTTTGGCGCGGTGCAAATCAAGAAGAACTATGTCAGCTTTCACTTGATGCCTGTCTACATGTATCCCGACTTGCTGGACGGAATTTCGGACGCGCTCAAGAAACGAATGCAAGGCAAATCCTGCTTCAATTTCACAGCCCTTAGCGCCGAAAACCTGAACGAACTGGCCGCGCTGACCGAAAAAAGCGTAGCCAGATGCAGGCAAGAGCAGCTTTTCTAACTTCACTCATCCGATCTCAGATAAGGATTTATCATGCAGATTGACCAGTCGAAAACGCCGGAACGTATTTTGGTGATTGCTGCTCACGCGGATGACATCGAGTTTGGCGCGGCGGGCAGCGTCGCCCGTTGGGTCAGCGAGGGCGCGGAAGTCGCTTACTGCATTGTCACCGATGGCGGCGCGGGCAGCAATGACCCGAACACGGTTCTGGCAGACCTCATCACCCTGCGCCGCAAGGAACAGGATGCCGCTGCCGCCTGTGTGGGCGTGAAGCAGGTCTTTTATCTGAATTATGCCGACGGTGTGCTGATGCCATCGCTCGAACTGCGGAAAGACATCACGCGGGTGATTCGCCAGTTCAAGCCGCAGCGTGTATTGTGCTTCGACCCGACGACGATGTTCGCGCCGGAGTATGGCTACATCAATCACCCCGATCATCGCGCCAGCGCCGAAGCGTCGCTGTATGCGGTGTTTCCTAGCGCGCAGACTCGCCCGATTTTCCCCGATCTGCTGGCCGAAGGGCTGGAACCGCACAAAGTCAATGAACTGTATTTGATGTTTTCGATGCAGTCGAACGTCGCCGTTGATATTACCGAGTTCATGGAACACAAAATTGACGCGCTGTCCTGTCATAAATCGCAGATCAGCGAAGATTCGTTCAAGTGGATACGCGAAGGCGATCAAAAAGCGGGGGAACAGGTCGGCTGTGCCTACGCGGAAACCTTCTTGATGATGCAGCTTGAGCGCGACCCGGCGGCGGAAGATGCCGCGCCTTCACCGAGCGAGACAGAAGCGATTCCGTCCTAGCTTTCGCTGCCGAGTGTATATAGGGCGTTGGTGACGGCGTTTTGTAGGCTGCGGTTGTGGTCGCGGATGGCTTCACGCAGCGCGCCCTTGAGGGCCGTCGTGGCGCGGTGGTCGCCAAATTTGCCGAGCGCTTCGGCGGCACTGCGGCGCACGTTCACACTGCGATCTTTGAGCGCGCCCAGCAGCGCTTCGAAGGCCAGATCGGCGCTGCCTGTGACATCGGATGTACGAATTTCGCCAAGCGCCCACGCCGCGTTATGGCGCACCCATTCGCCCTTATCGGCCAGCGCACCGATCAACGGATTGATGGCACGAGAGTCTCGCAGTGTACCTAGCGCATGGGCGGCGTTGTGGCGTACCCATTCGTCGCGGTCAGAGAGTTTCTTGATGAGCGGCTCAATCGCGCTGGCGTCACCGATTTTGCCGAGCGCGGCGGCTACGCTGCTGCGTACCCACGATTCGCCATCCTCTAAAGCGGCGATGAGCGGCTGCGCGGCGCTGCCGTGCCCAATCCAGCCGAGCGCTGCTGCTGCATTACGCCGGGTGCTGGGATCATTGTCTTTGAGGGCTTTGATAAGCGGCTCGACAGCGCGTTGGTCGCCAATTTCACCGAGCGCCCGCGCTGCCCATTCTTGAACATTGGCGTTGGCGTCACTGAGGGCGACTATCAATGGCTCGACGGCACGTTGGTCGCCAATTTCACCGAGCGCCCACGCGGCCAGATAACGCACTCGCCAGCGCGAATCGCTCAGGGCATCGATCAGCAGCGGGACAGCGGCATTGCCAGATTCGGCCAGTTGTACGGACGCTGTTTGTTGTACGTCCGCATCTTCGTCGTTGAGTAGGTCAATCAGTGCGCGGAGCGCGTTCGTATCGTCAACATTCGTGACCATCGTCGTCCCTCTGCTTGGCTAATGGTCGTCACCCCTCTTCGGAGGAGCAAAACGGCTGTCGTCATCGTCGTTATCGAAATCAAATGCGGTTTCGTCGTCCCTGTTAGGAGCGAACTGA